>CALBRY010000105.1 GCA_937927665.1 uncultured Chloroflexota bacterium | reverse complement strand
CAAAAAACCTCAACGGAAAATAAACCTGACAGGAGTAGCATCAAGCGGCATTCGCTTGTATAGTTATGGTGAATGCGATCAGCATACATGAATCGCAGCGGCATATCGGGACAGTTGAGGGGCAGCGGATGAGCAAAGGGCGAATTCTCGTCGTCGAAGACGACTACGACATTTCCAACATGCTGCGGATCTACTTCACGGGGCAGGGGTATGAAGTCCAGGTAGCGCCGCGTGGGGGAGATGCGCTCTCGCTGACGCGCAAACAGCTCCCTAACCTGATCGTGCTGGATATCATGCTGCCGGATATGAACGGCTATGATGTGTGCCGCGAACTACGCACTACCACGCGCACCAGCCATATCCCCATCATCTTCCTGACCCAGAAAGATGAGCGCAGCGACAAAATTCAGGGCTTGGAACTCGGCGCGGACGATTACATCACCAAGCCATTTGATATTGAGGAACTTAAGCTGCGGGTGCAAAACGCGATTGCCGCCGCGAAGAAACACTCGTTGATCGACTCCAAGTCGAATCTCCCCACCGGGCAGTTGATCGAAGATTATTTACGTACCCTTATGCACGCCAGCCGCGCATGGGCGTATGTCGATCTCAAGATCAACCAATTCGATTCATTCACGGATGTGTACGGCTTTGTCGCGGGTGATGAAGTAATCCGCTTCATGGCGCTGTTGATCGGTGAAGTGATCGACGAGGTTGGGACAGCGGATGATTACGCCGGGCATCCGGGGCGCGATAACTTTATCGTCGTCACCTATGCCGAAGATACAGCAAAACTCAAAGACCGCCTGATCGAGCGCTTCAACGACGAAGTCCGCCAACACTACAGCTTTATTGATCGGGAACGCGGTTATATTCTTGTGCCGGATACGCTTGGTGAAAAGCAAGTTCCATTGATGACCCTCTCGGCAGGATCGGTCAGCACCAAGACGCATCAATTCTCGGACATCCGCGAAATCACCGAACTTGCAGTACAGGATCGGCGCAGCGGGCTGGATGGCATGGAAAGCAGCAGTCCCAACAACATTCTGACCTCGTGGTGAGCCGCGAGGACGCCAACTAGGCTGACCGATTAGACCAGGATGCCATCATGGGGTTGGACTTACCCATTATCTTATTCGTCGGTGGGCTGGCAATCCTCCTGTGGCTCTTTCTGTGGTCACGACAGCGCCAGCGTCTGGGAAATATCCCGGAAGCCGAAAATGCCAACACACTATCAGACTTTCCGGGCGCTGCTCTAGGCGATGGAGTTCTCGTCGCCAGCGATCAGGGACGCTTGACGCATGTTAACGCGGTTGTCCGCCAATGGCTTAACCTTGAAGGCGGACTTCCCACGCTCGAAACCATCGCGCGGTTTGCCCAACCTGCTGATAGCTTTCTCCAGCTTTTCGCCGGTGAAGGACAAGCCTCCTTTCAGTTAGGCGATCGATGGGTACACGCCAGCGCACATACTATTCCCGCAACGGGTGCTGATCGAGTCGTCGTGGTTTTCCGCGAACTCAACACCACCGCATCCTCCGGTGATGGTTATGACCTGAGCAAAGCAATCCTGATCGTCAACGAAATCGGCGAAACGGTGAATGCTAGTCTCGGCATGGAGCAGAGCTTACAAGCACTCCTGTCGATTGTTCGTAAATCCATCCCGGCAGACGCGGGCGAGATCACGTTGTGGGACGACGGAACACGCACGCTTACCCCGCGTGGGTGGGTCGGTGATGTTTCTTATGTGTTGGCGCTTGCCGAAGCGGGCGGCGTATATCGCCTCGAAGAAGGACTCACTGGCTGGATTGCGCGTCACAAAAAGCCTGTCCTCGTCACCGATAAATCGGATCAGGCGGTTGTGCGTCCCAAACTCCCTGAAACGATTTTCCGTAGTTATGTCGGTGTTCCGCTGCTGCTTTCGGAACGCTTTATCGGCACGTTTGAACTTGCCAGTATTATTACGCGCCGCTTCACACAGGCAGAGCTTGCACTGCTTCAGGCAATCGCCAAACCAATCGCCATCGCCATCTACAACGCCGAGTTATATACCGAACAGGCGCGGCGAATCGAAGACCTCGCCCGCTTGCAGCAGATCGCAGGCGATGATCCGCGTCAGGCTGTCGCCACCATCACCGAGCAAATCGCGCGGCTGATTGGTGCGGAGATGTGCGGAATTCTCGTCTATGATGCGCGCCGTGACCTCTTGATTCCGCAAGCACCTTTCTTCGGTGTGCCGGAGTTCATCCGGCAGGGATACGCAATCCCCGTCGCACCGGGTACGGAAGGGCGCGATATCTGGGATCGCGAAAGCGCATGGTTTTCCAACGATTTGAGCGATGATCCGCTGGTTGAGCCGCTTGGTATGTCCAATCTGGTTACGGCGGCGGGCATGTCGAATACGTTGATCATGGCGCTGAGGGCGGGTGGTCGGCGCATTGGTGCAATTCAGCTTGGCAACCGCCGCGGTTACGGCGGTTTCGCGCTGCGCGATGTGCAAAATCTGCGCCTGCTGGCATCACAGGCGGCGGTTGTGATCGAAGACATGCGCCTCAAGTCGATGGATATTGAGCGTGATACCGAAATGGAAAGCCTTTCGGAGATCACACTCGCGCTGAACAACTTGAGCGGCAGCGAACACTTCCTCGCAGAATCAACCGAAAAAGTCGCCACATTGATGGACGTCTCCATGTGCGGCATTCTGCTTTATGACGAAACGCAGCATCGTCTCGTCGCGCAGCTTCCGTTTTATGGAGTCGATGGTCATCTCGTGCTGGGCTACGGCATCGACCTGATCCCCGGTTCGCCAATCGAACAGGTTTGGGATGAAGTCGATTCGCTGATTGCCAACGATGTCGAATCGAATGCGCTGGCGAACAGCGCAGGAGTAGTCGAGTTCGCGCAGCGCATGGGGATCCATCATACCCTTATCGCCGCACTCGACAGCGGCGGACGACGAATCGGCGCGATCCAAGTCTCGAATAAACTGAGCGGTGAGCGCTTCAATGAGCGTGACGCACGCTTGCTCACGATCTTTGCGGCACAGTTGGCAGGTGTGCTGGAAAACAGCCGCTTGTATCGTGAAGCACAGCGCCGCGCCACCGAAGCCGAACGCCTTCGCCGTGTTGCGGAGTTGGCGGGTAATATCGTGACCTCGGATGACTCGTTTGCGCCGGTGTTGAACGAAATCGGGCAAATTGTGGACAGCCCGGCGGTGTTCGTCACCACCTTCGATCCAACATCTGCCCGTTTGAACACGATGCCTCAGATGACGATCGGGTTGGATTTAGACGAAACCCTCGTATTTGATACTGCAAGCAAAGACTTCGAGCGCAGTGTAGCGATTTCGCGCCGCTCATTCTTGAGCAACGATCTCACGAGTGATAAGCGTATTCTTCCTGTTTACCGTCAGGCGACGAACAGACTCGGCTTGAAACAGGTGATCCTCGTGCCGCTCGTCGTCGGTGAACAAACGCTCGGCGAATTTGGCATCGCCAACCGCCGTGACCCCTACACTGAAGAAGATGTTCGCCTCATGAACGCGATGGCGATCCATGTTGCCGCCGCGCTTGATCGTGTCCGTTTGTACGAAAATACCGGTCAAAACCTGAGCCGCCGCCTGCTAGAATTGGACGCGATCCAGCGCGTGAGTAACGAACTCGCGCTCACGCTCGATCTTGACCGTGTGATTGACCTGATCCGCGTGGAAGCTGTCCGCGCCACCGAAGCTGACGGGAATACCGTCGCGATGCTTTCGCCAGTGGCGGATTGGCGTTCACCTGATGAGCCCAAAATTGATAAACGCCTCGGTGAGCGCCGCGCCTTCGACGGACTCGCGCCGATCGAACATGCCGCGATTGTCACTCCCAATCAGGCGATCCTTGTTGAAGATTATCTCGGTTCGAGTTCATTGGGCGGCAGCGAACGCCTGAAGCCCATTCCGGTGACGGCGCGCTCCGCTGTGGCGGTTGCCTTCACCTATGAAGATCAAGTTGTCGGGATCATCCATCTATACAGCACACAGCCGCGTCATTTTGATCAACGCGCCGCTGTCTTTCTCACCACTTTGGCGGCGAAAGCCTCTTTGAGCTACGGCAACCTTCAGCGGTTTGTTGAAAATCAACAGCGCTCCGACCGTCTACGCCGCCGTGTTGAGCAGTTGAACAGCATTTTTGAACTCGGTCAGATGATTCAAACCGCCGTTGATCCGGTCATGATGCTGGAAGCAATCGCCTACAGTGTTCAGCAAAGCTGCGGTTTCGATGTCGTCTTGATGACGTTGATCGACGAGAAAGACGGGACACTCAAGCGAGTCGCACAGGCAGGTATTCCGATTCAGGCATTCGAGCAGTCGCGCGCAAAAACCATGTCGCGTGAAAATCTTGACACGCTCCTCGGAAACCCGCAGTTCAACATCAGCGAGTCGTTCTTCTTCCCATTTGAGCAAGTCGGCAAATGGGCTGTTCCAGAGGCGGATGTGCTGGTCACAACCTATACCGGAATGCGTACGCTTTATCCCGCCAAATCGAATGACTGGCGTGATGGCGACGTGCTTGTTGTCCCGATTGCGGGTGCGGGCGGTGAACTGCTCGGCGTGATGAGTCTGGATCGCCCGTTTGATGGACAGCGCCCGGATCGCAGCACGATCGAAATTCTGGAAATCTTCGCGCATCAAGCCGCGTCCACCATCGAAAACAACCGCCTGTATACGCGCACCGTTCGCGATGCCGAACAGGAAGCCCGCCTGAACGAAGTCATGGAAGCCATCTCCAGTACATTGGAGATGAGCGCCATCATCGAGTCGGTGGCGCGTGGAGCGCTCCGGCTGCTTCCCTTCAACCGGATGACGATGGCGCTGCTTGATACGGACGGCGGCGGCTTCGATATGCTGTATGTCACCGTCACCGAAGATGGCGCGCTTGTGACCGGGCGTGACCGCCGCCCCTCCCTGAGTGGTACGGCGCTCGGTAGAACATTCGAGAGCGGACAAGATTTCCTTTATACCGATCAAGCCTCCGTCGCCCCTTACCGCGATCTGCAATCGTGGTGGAGCGAAGGTGAACAGACAAGCCTTGTTGTACCGCTGGTTACAGGCGGTCTCTCGCTTGGCGCGCTCCACTTTGGCGCGGATCAGCCGCGTGGAGATGCTTTCGCGGAATACGGACAACTGCTCAAGCGTATTGCCAACCTATCGGCGGTCGCGGTGCAGAATGCTCGCCTCTTTAATCAAGCGGTCAATCTCCGTCTGTTTAACGAGTCGGTCGTTCAGTCGATCCAGCAGGGAATCGTCGTTCTCGATCCGTCCGCCGTCATTCTGGCGATTAACGATTACATGCGCCGCCAGTATGATTGGAGTGATCATGCGATCCGCCGTGATCTGTTCGACTACCGACCGGAATATCGCCCCGTGTTGGAAGGCGGTATCCGCCAATTGGTCGAAAGCGGGCTTCCCGTCGAATTGACGGAACAGCGCATCGAATTAGCGGATCAAACCCGCGTGCAAAACTTCTATCTCTATCCGCTCCTCGCAGGGGATCAGGTGCGCGGCGTTGTCTTGCTCATCGACGACGTGACCGAGCGC
>CALBRY010000104.1 GCA_937927665.1 uncultured Chloroflexota bacterium | reverse complement strand
TAAGCAGTTCTTCGAGCGGCGCAGTCCGGTAATTGGCGATTGGATCAGGGCGCATAACGATCATTTCCTTCCGGCTCAGGTTACGGTTGGGCGATCATCCATTCCTGTAAGGTCAAAACTGCCTGCAAATTGCGCGCAATTTCGGGATCATTATGCGATTCAAGCTCGACATCCGCCGAGGGAATCCCCAACGAATCGACCCAGCTTGCCGCCGTACCCGTCACCGGATAAGCGCTGAACGGCGCGCCGAAGCTGTACCCGGATGCTTCGCCATAGACGGCAGACATCGCATGAGAAACCCCGCGTTCTTCGCAATCCCCCGCGAACACGCCCGCCGCTTGGCTGTGATAAAACAGCACGACAGCGGGGCGCATTTCCAGCACATACGCGGCGATCGACTGCGTTTCCGGTTCGCTCATCGGCGCTGATCCGGCGAATACGCGTTGATCGCGCCAATATGCCTCGGATGACCACTCACAGCCCCAATTACGATTGAGGTCAACAGCGTGACCGTTATAACGCGCATTTCGTCCTGTGCCGAGCGCCATCCCGTCAGGATTTGCCGCCGGAATCAGATGGATCGCTATGCCGGGGAGGATATCACCGGGGGTGGCGCTGAAATGATCGATCAAGCCTTCGACCAATTCAATGGTGTTCGCCTCCCATCCGCCGTGAATGCCGCCAACCAGCAGCAGGATACGATCCCCTGTGCCGAAGCGATACACCGTGAGCGGACGCGCCTGCACCGAATAGCCGATCACAGAGGGGTTAGCGGGGGCGGGCGTGAGCGATTCGGCAAGTACGGCACTCGGCGGCGGTGCGATCAGCGGTGTTTCGCTGCGCGCCATGCCTTCGATAAGTGCCTCAATCGGCGTGCTGATCACGACGGGCGGCACGGTTGGCGCGGGCAGCACAGCAGGCAGCGGCGAGGCGGGCGCTAACCCGACAACGGGCAGCGGAGTCGCGGTGTTCTGGCATGCTGACACCGTGAGGAGTATGATCAGGGCGTCGATGCCAACCAGCAGCCGGGTCAGCTTTTGCCCGAGGGGAGATGTTCGTTTGATGACCATCCGCCGCGTCTATCCTTTAGTTCTGCTTATATCCGTGCTGTTACTGGCAAGCTGTAACGCGCTTACGCCAGAACCTACTGTGGTGATCCCGACGATTATCGAGCTTCCGACGATCACGGCGACATTCACCCCGAGCATCACCCCTACGTTCACCGAAACGCCGACGCCAACCTTGACGTTTACGCCAACGGTGACGCCGAGCATCACCTTGACGCTTACGCCGACGTTTACGGTAACGCCGAGCGAGACATTTACACCAACCGAAACGGCGACCAGCACCGCCAGTTTGACGTTTACGCCGACGCGCACGCCGTTCCCGACGGATACGCCGACGTTTACACCGACGCTGACGGCAACGCGGACAGTCACGCATTCGCGCACGCCCACCCGAACCCACACGCCAACCTTTACGCCGACGCTAACGCCATCGACGACGCCGACCGAAACGCCGACGCTTACCCCGACGATCGCGCAGCCGTCGATTCTGTTCTTCGGGGTGACGCCGCCGCAGACAACCGCCAATTCAAGCGTGTTGTTTAGCTGGCAGGCATCGGGCGATTTTGCCCGCATCGAGCAGTTGAATGCTCAAGGATTCACCGCGCAGGTGTTCCAAGTTCCTGTGACCGGGCAGTATTCGCTCGTCGTGCCGGGGACGAATGACCGTATTATCCGCTTCCGGTTGGTGGTTGCCCGTGCCGGAATCGAGGTGAGCCAGAACGCCGAAATCCGCGTCACGTGTGCGATCAGCTACTTCTTTGGCGATAACCTGATCCCGGCGAACGCGGCTTGTCCCGCCGCTGCGTCAAGCGTCGTCGGGGGGGCTTATCAACCGTTCCAGTACGGGAGCATGCTGCATGTCAACGGCATCGCCAGCGGGATCACGCTGAACAAGGTTTACGGCTTGATCGCCAGCGATTTGAATTTCCCGTATGCGGGTTGGAATAACGGTTGGGACGGGGTGACGATCCGCACGGATGCGCCGCCTTCCGGTCTGTTTTCACCGCAGGGCGTGTTCAATTGGGCATACTATAACACGCTCGCGCCGATTGGCGGTTGGAATACTGCGCTCGGTTGGGCATCAGGGAATATCGATACCAGCGCGCGCACGATCCAATTTGAAGGCTCGGCGGGCGGGAACAGTCCATTCTATATTGACGCACCCGGCGGCGTGGTCTACCGTTTCAGCGGCGGCGATTCCGGGACGTTCACACGGATTCGGTAAGCGCAAACGCTGCAACGCGGCACAATGATTTTACGTACAGGCGAGATGGGCGAATGCTGCTCATCTCGCGTCATTTCTGGGAAACATGAGAGGAAGTTACCTTGATTAAACAGCTCTGTGTCGGGTTTGCCCTGCTGATCTTTCTTGCGTCGTGTACTCCAAGCAGCAGCACCGCCACGCCGGTCGATCCGCTGTCACTCGTCACCGAAGCGGCGAACCGCATCCGCGCCGCTGAAACCTTCCGGCTCGATGTGAATCAAGAAGGACCGGATTACATTATTTCGACGGTGTACGCGAGTGTGTATTTCCGCCGTGCCAGCGCGCAGTATCTCGCGCCGGGGGTGATGCAAGCGGATGTGAGCGTGATTGAGCCGATTACCGGGCTGCGGCTGGATGTTGGCGTTTACGCAGAGGGCGCGAATCAGTGGTATCGGGCGATCTGGACGGGCAATAACTGGGTCAACGAAGCATTCGCCGCCGGGTTTAATCCCGAAGCGTTGATCGCGGAAGATACCGGGTTCAACGCGGCGCTGAATGCGATCATCGATATCACGTACGAAGGTGAAACCACGCTCGAAAGCGGCGCAAATGTTTATCATATCCGTGGGAATGCACGCGGCGAAGATGTTAACGCGCTGCTGGTTGGCTTAATCGAAACGGCGGGAAGTGTCATCGTTGATATTTTCGTCGAACAGGGAAGCCTGTACCCGGTGCGGATCACGATCACTGAAGAAAACAGCCCGTGGGCGGTGACGCCAGAACCGGGCGAAACCGCCGAACCGGTGGTGTGGATTATGGACATTTACGCGATCAATGAACCGGCGCAGCTTGACGTACCAGCGCGCGAAGCGACGGCGGAAGCAACCGCCGAGGCGACCGCCGAGGCGACCGCCGAAAGCACGCCCGGTCAGTAAGCGAAAGGCAGTTTCTCTACATGGTTCAATCGGTAAAACGTCCGCTCAACCCGTGGCTGATTCTGGCGCTGATCAGCGTGCCGGTGTTTATCGGTTCGCTCGATCTGACGATCGTCTCGGCATTTCTGCCGGAGATCATCGTCAGGCTTGAACTGCCGATTCAAAGCGTGGTCGATGATGCCGCGTGGGTGGTGAGCGGGTATCTGCTCGCATATACCGTCAGCCTGACGTTTATGGGGCGCGTGAGCGATCTCGTTGGGCGGCGTGTGACATATATCGGATGCTTGATCGTCTTTATGATCGGATCGTTCATCGTTGCGGAAGTCGATCCGCAAGCGCGGGCGGGCGTATCGGGACTGCTGTACGATCTCAGCTATCGTTTTCAAGGGACACGCCCCGATCCGAGCAGTATCGCCCTGACGACGATCATCATCGGGCGGGTGATTCAGGCGCTCGGCGCGGGTGCGCTCGTTCCGGTGACATTGGCGCTGGTCGGTGATCTGTTCCCGCCGGAGCGCCGCGCTCAACCGCTCGGCGTTGTCGGCGCGATTGATACGCTCGGATGGGTGCTCGGTCATCTGTACGGCGGGATCATGGTGCGCTGGTTCACCGATTCGTCGGCGGGTTTCGTGAGCTTCTTCCGATCGATCGGCTTGAACTGGGATGCTCCCGATTGGCGGGCGCTGTTCTGGATCAACCTGCCGATCTCGTTGATCGCGCTGGCGATCATTCTCGTCGTCTTGCGCGGATCGAAACAGGAACGCGGCAAAGGTTCGTTCGATATCATCGGCACGGCGTTGATCGTCGGTGCGCTTTCGGCGCTCGTCCTCGGCTTAGGCGCGAATATCGAACTCGCGGCGACCGCCTCCAACTTTGAAGACCTCGGCGGACTGCCGCCTTATGCCGCGCCGCTCTTGATCGCATCGGCGGGGATGTTGGCGCTGTTCATCGTGTGGGAACTGCGCGTCAAATATCCCGTGTTTGATCTGCGCTTATTTGTGCGGCGCAACGTCTCGATGGGGGCGCTGGCGAATTTCTTTGTCGGCTTCGCGCTCATGATCGGCTTGGTGAGCGTACCGATCCTCGTCAATATTCGCCTGAACGATGCGAGTGAACTCAGTCAAGCGGCGTTTCAGGTGGGGATTCTGCTCTCCGCGCTGACTGTGCCGATGGCGATCGCCGCGATCCCCGGCGGCTGGTTGAGCAGCAAAATCGGCTACCCGCGCACCACGATGATCGGCTTGTTGATCGCCGGGGCGGGTTTCGCGCTGATCTGGCGGACATGGATTCCCGGCATCGCCGATGGCGTGATCGCGCTCGAAATGGCGCTGGTGGGGATCGGCTTGGGCTTGACGTTCAGCCCGATCAGCGCGGCGGTCATCAACGCGGCGGATTCCGATAAGCTCGGCTCGGCGTCGGCGCTGGTGATCATCATGCG
>CALBRY010000103.1 GCA_937927665.1 uncultured Chloroflexota bacterium | reverse complement strand
TTTTTTGCTCTATAATGCTTGATCATGAACATAGTAACCCTGTGAGCAAAACCTATGCTGAACCGAGGCGGACAAGCGCAGCCTGAAAGCAAAAGTCAGATCAGCATCCTGCTTGTGGACGACATTCCCGAAACCCGTGAAAACGTCAAGAAACTTCTGGCGTTCGAGGAGCAGGAATTCAAGGTCGTAGGATCGGTCGGCACAGGGCGCGAAGCCCTGAAAGCCGCATTGGAAACCCGCCCCGATATCGTCATCATGGATATCAATATGCCGGATATGGACGGTATCCAAGCGACGGCAGAAATCACCAAAGTCGTACCAACGGCAGGGG
This sequence comes from uncultured Chloroflexota bacterium, assembly GCA_937927665.1. Classification (GTDB taxonomy): domain Bacteria; phylum Chloroflexota; class Anaerolineae; order Aggregatilineales; family Phototrophicaceae; genus Flexifilum. The sequence goes on along the minus strand of CALBRY010000103.1, from coordinate 5,701 downwards.
TGATCATGATGTCGGTCAATAATGATGCGGATTATCTGCGCCGCGCAATGCAGGCAGGCGCGCGCAACTTCCTCACCAAACCAATCGATCCCGACGAGCTTTACAATACCATCCGTGCGGTTTATCGCAGCTACGAAGCGATTCGTATGCAGCAGCGCGCCATGATGGATATGCCAATGGCTGCCGCGCAGCCGATTAAAAGTTCAACATCATCAGGTGGCGACGGGGAAATCCGCCCCGGACATATTATTGTGGTCTACAGCGCTCAAGGCGGTGCGGGCTGCACTACCATTGCAACCAACATCGCCAGCGGTCTGATGAAGAAGAATATCAAGGTGCTGTTGGTCGATGCTGACCTTCAGTTCGGTGATGTCGGCGTCTTCCTCAAGCTGCAAGCGCAGTCCAATCTGGCTGATTTGGTTGACAAGGTTGAAGACCTCGATTCGGATTTCTTCGACTCGGTCGTGAGCACCCACGAAAGCGGTTTGAAAGTCCTGCTTGGTCCAACACGCCCGGAATTCGCGGAAGAAATTGAAGCGAATCCGACTGCCGTAGCACGTATCATCGAGAAAGTTGCTAACAACTACGATTTCGTGGTGGTTGATACCGGACGACATCTTGATGAAACGCTGCTCTCGCTCACGGATATCGCGGGCAAGATCGTTCTGGTTGCTACCCCCACGCTTTCCGGTGTGAAGAATACCAAGTTCATGCTCGACTTGTTCGACAAGCTCAATTACCCGCCTGAAAAGGTGATGCTTGTCCTAAATCGTGTTGAAGATGAACGAGCACGCAACCGGGTAACGCTTGAAACCGAACGCATCGAGCGCTTCCTTAAGCGCGTTGTCGAAGCGCGTTTCCCCGATAATCAGGCGTCGATACTCAGCGCCGTGATGAAGGGTGTTCCGGCGGTCGCAGTCAAAACTGAACACAACAAACCCGCAGTCCGGGAACTACAAGCATTCGCTGATGACTTGTTTAATCTTCTCTTGGGCGCTTCTGCCGCCAAAGATGATGATGACGACAAGAATAAGAAAAAGCCCGGATTAGGACTGCGTAAATAAACACCTGATCAACAGCGCCAGCCGCGCGTGAATTCATTGACGCGGTTGGCGTTTTTGCATTACTGTACGCATGTAAATCAATTCCAAAGCTTGAGTGGCAATTGGAGAAACTGAGATGTCTTCGTCCCTGTTAAATCGTATCCAGAAGGGTGGCGGCAGCGGCGGCAGCGGTGGCAGCGGTGGATCGGGTGGCAGCGGCGACAATCAGCCCCCGAAATCTGGTGGCAGCCCAAGCCCGTTGGCAGATTCCGGCGGCGGAGAAGAGAATCGCCTCTCCGCAATGCGTATGCGCAATCAGGCAGTCGCAGGGCGCGCCGGTGCTGGACGCCAAGATAACACCTATGTCGATCTAAAAACCCGCGTTCAAAACCGCCTGCTCTCCGAGCTTGACCAAGCAATCGATCTGTCGCGCAAAAATGAAGTGCGCTCTCACATTGAGGAATTGTTCAACGCGGTGCTTGCCGAAGAGAGCATGGTTCTAGCGCGTGCTGAACGTCAGCGCCTGTTTGAATCAATCGTCGCGGAAATCATGGGCTTCGGTCCGCTCGAACCGCTGCTGGCGGATGAGACGATCACCGAAATCATGGTGAACGGTCCAAAGAATGTTTTCGTTGAGCGTAAGGGTAATATTTCCCGCGCCAACGTCGCTTTTGAAGACGATGATCATGTGATGCGTATCCTTGATCGTATCGTTGCGCCGCTCGGTCGCCGCGTTGACGAACAGTCGCCGATGGTAGACGCCCGCCTCCCTGATGGTTCGCGTGTGAATGCGGTCATCCGCCCGATCTCGCTCGTGGGTCCCACGATCACGATCCGTAAATTCTTCAAGAAACCGCTCACCGTTGAAGACCTGATCACCTACGGGTCGATCAGCCGTGAAATGGTTGAATTCCTGCGCGCCTGTATTATCTCTCGCCTCAACATCGTCGTATCAGGTGGTACAGGGTCGGGCAAGACGACCCTGCTGAACATTCTTTCCGGCTTCATCCCCAACGACGAGCGTATCGTCACGGTGGAAAATGCGGCGGAACTTCAGCTTCGTCAGGAACACGTGATCACGCTGGAAAGCCGCCCGCCGAATATTGAAGGCAGAGGGGCTGTCACCATTCAAGACCTTGTCGTGAACTGCTTGCGTATGCGTCCTGATCGCATTGTGGTTGGGGAATGCCGCTCCGGTGAAGCGCTCGACATGCTTCAGGCGATGAACACCGGTCACGACGGCTCATTGACTACGCTCCACTCGAACAGCCCGCGTGACACGATCGCCCGTCTTGAAGTGATGTGCTTGATGGCAGGTATGGATCTGCCGATTCGTGCTATTCGTGAGCAGATCGCCAGTGCGGTTGACCTCGTGGCGCATCAGGAACGTCTCCGCGACGGTACGCGCAAAGTCGTCAAGATCACCGAAGTGCAAGGTATGGAAGGCGACATGATCACCATGTCGGACATCTTCGAATTCGAACAAACGGGTGTCGAAGGCGGCAAGATCGTCGGTCGTCTGCGCCCGACCGGTATCCGTCCGAAATTCACCGATCGCATCGAAGCAGCGGGTATTTACCTACCGCCGTCCGTATTTGGTGTCGGTCGCACGTACTAAACGGTTCTCGCGGGAATCAGCGCAGGGGCATTACGTCGATCAACCCCTGCGCTATTGATCTTCAAACCGTGTACAGCGCTAAAGTACCGTATCATAGGGTGAAGCATTTGTTGAATGCACTCGATGCGCTGAGTAGAATTCAAAAGAACGAAAACCGGCTTGGGAGAAAGCGGTGTCGCTGTGGGAATTGAAGTCATCTTAATTGGCGGCGCGGTTGTCGTCGCACTGGCGGTTATCATCTATGGCGTGATCAGCGCGCGCACCGAAAAAGACATTCTCGAAGAACGTCTCGGTGCGTACGAAGAGGGCAAAATGCAGGAAGTCCTCCAGATCACCGAACAGCAGCGCAAAGAAGACGTTGAGCGCGAACGCGAACGCCGCCAGAATATGCTCCGTGAGCGGCTGGACGGCTTAATGTCTGATCGCGGTTTCGCGAAGGGCTGGAAACAGCAGCTCGCCCGTGCAGATATCAAGCTCACGGTAAGCGAATACGCGATTCTCCACGTGGTCAGCATGTTTGCTTTCTTCATGCTCGGCTATTTCGTCTTGTTTGGTCAGCAGATCGTTATGGGGATCGTCGCGGCGTTCGTTGGCTTTTTCGCCCCACGTATTTATGTCTCCCGCGCCACCGAAACACGCCTTAAGAGATTTGAAAACCAACTACCCGATACGTTGAGCCTGTGGGTGAACGCTCTCCGCTCCGGGTACAGCGTGCTTCAATCGATGGAAGCCATCTCGCGCGATGCGCCAGAACCAACATCGACGGAATTCAAGCGTGTGGTGCAAGAAGTTCAGCTCGGCATCGATATGGAATCGGCGCTGAACCATCTGCTCAACCGCGTAGAAAGTGACGACCTCGACCTCGTTCTCACTGCTGTAAACATCAATCGTGAGGTCGGTGGTAACCTCGCTGAAATTCTGGACGTAATCGGTCACACCGTTCGCGAGCGCATCAAGCTAAAGGGTGAAATCAGCGTATTGACGGCACAGGGACGCATTACCGGATATCTGATTTCGTTCCTGCCGATCATTCTCGCGCTGTTCCTGTACGGAATTAACCCGAACTACATGGGCAACCTTTTCGAAAATCGGGCGTGCGGTTGGCCCCTGCTCGGCATTGGTCTTGCGATGATCGGTATCGGTATGGCGCTCATTCAGAAAATCGTGGATATTGAGGTTTAAGTATGGACCCGATTTTTGTCATCATCATCGCCGTAGTCGGCGCGGGGATCGTCGGGGCGCTCATCTACATGGGTGTCCGCGAAGACGAAGGGCGTGATCCGCTTCAGGAACGCCTAGCGCAGTATGAAGACAAAGAGATGCCGCAGTCGTTGGAAGAAATCGAGCTTTCGCTGTCGTTCAAAGATCGCGTGCTCTTCCCAATGGTGAAGCAGTTCGCCTCTATTACGACGCGTTTCACGCCTCAAAAACAGTTGGAAGATATCCGTCACCAGCTCGAACTAGCAGGCATGACGACTGATCCGGCGTCGTTCTTCGCGCTCCGTATCATGTTCACGGTCGGGATGGGCTTAGGCGCATTCCTCCTGTTTTATGTGATTGCTCCGGGCACGTTTGAGCGCTCACAGGCACTTCTGTTCACGCTCGGCTTTACCGCGTTTGGCTATTTCATGCCCATCATGTTGGTTCGCAGCCGCATTAAGCGTCGCCAGACTTCGATCATCAAGGCGCTGCCCGATGCGCTCGACCTGCTGGTAATCTGCGTTGAAGCGGGTCTTGGCTTCGACATGGCGATGGGTAAAGTGTTCGAAAAATGGGATAACGAGCTGGCAATCGCTTTCGGACGTGTGCTGCGCGAAATTCAGCTCGGTAAGAGCCGCCGCGATGCGCTCCGCGATATGGCGCGCCGTATGGATGTGCCGGACGTAACCACGTTCGTCGCCGCAATCATTCAGGCGGATCAGCTCGGTGTGAGTATGGGTAAAATCCTCCGCGTTCAGGCGGATCAAATGCGTGTTAAACGCCGCCAGCGCGCACAGGAAAAAGCGCATCAAGCGCCGGTCAAGATGATGATCCCCATGGTTTTCTTGATCTTCCCGTCGATCTGGATCGTGCTTCTTGGTCCGTCAGCGATTATTCTGTTCGGCAGCAGTGAAGTGAACCAAGTCTTCTAGGTGGTGCTTCACGAATGGACGATGTTGATAGGTGGGGTGACCACCTGAGAAAAGCATCACGAGAGGCTCAGGGACATCCTGAGCTTCTTGTGCTTTCTTCCCCAATTGAACGATTGTGGGCGCGTACGATATCGCTTGTTTTTCCTGCCCGCTGCGCGCTGTGTGACCGTATTGATACGCCGCTGTGCAAGTCATGCCAAGAACGCCTCAATGCGAATACCCTCTCCATCCGCATCAAACCACCGCCGCCCCTGAATGGTGCTTTCGCTTCAGGATACCATGACGGAGAACTGCGGCGCGTTGTCAGAACATTCAAATTCAACAGTGATCGTTATTCGGCAGCCGCTCTCGCTGTCTACCTCTCCGGCAGACTTGCTCGGATACTTGAGCATGCACAATGGAAGATTGACACGTTAATTCCGGTACCTTTGCACCGAGAACGTCAATACGAACGGGGGTATAATCAGAGTCAATTATTGGCGTTGGCGCTGGCGCAGCGCGGCGCATTTGATGTTTCACCTGATATGCTCATCCGCCACCGCGCCACCCGCCCACAGGTAGGATTGAGCCGTGCAGACCGCCTGACCAATGTTGAAAATGCTTTCCGAGCCGACCCGACTCTTGCAGCGGGTCGCGCTGTTTTATTGGTGGATGATGTGTGTACCACAGGAGCAACACTCGCCGCGTGTGCTGCCGCTCTACTTGAGGCAGGCGCGGCGCGTGTCTACGCAGTCACCGTGACGGCGGCGCGTGGACTCCTGTAACTGTTTCGTTTCCTCAAAACAGGGAGTGTCGTATTATGGAGATCACCATTCGCGGCAAAGATTTCCGGGTAAGTCCGGCGATGGAAGATTACGCCACACGGAAAGCAAACCGTTTGACACGCTTCTTACCCAATATCGCGGAGG
>CALBRY010000102.1 GCA_937927665.1 uncultured Chloroflexota bacterium | reverse complement strand
CATGCATCACGGCGAGCAATTCCCCTTCAGCGTCGGTCAAATCGTCGTTGAGCGCCGCCAGCGTATCGATATCGCTGATGCTCATGTCAAAATCGCCCCACACCAGCGAGCCGTACACATAAAACCCGATCAGCTTATCACCCAGCACGCCCTGAATCTCCGCTTGCAGTTCATCAAGCAGCGCCTCGATCGTCGGGTGCATCTTAGTTATCGCGCCCCAGCGTGAACAGAATCACAATTCCTGTGACCGACATCGCCACGATCACGAACGGAACGCCCCAATCTGCTTCAAAGGGCGGGAAAGTTTTTAAGAAGTTCATCCCATAAAATCCGGTGATCACCGCGAACGCGCCGAACAAGATCGTGAATACCGTCAGCCGTTTGACGACGATATTCAAGCGGTTGCTTGCCGACGACAGATAGAGATCGATCAGGTTAGAGAGGGTGTCGCGGAAGGTATTCACGCTGTCACTCACCCGCAGCAGATGATCGTACACATCGCGCAGGTAATAGCGCAGCGCATCGTGATTGACGAACGGATCGCCTTCGCGGGTCAGCACCGTGAACATATCGCGCTGCTGTCCGGTTACGCGCCACATCTCGCTAAGTGCGCGTTTGAGCTTGAACATTGTCGTCAAGTAAGTTTGGCGCGGCGTAACGAGGATCGCTTCGCCCAATTCATCAATGTGATCGCCGATCGCATCCATGATCGGGAAATAGCTGTCCACCATCAAATCGACCAGCACATACAGCAGGTATCCGGACGAGAGCGGCAGGCGGCTGTTTCCGCGTTTTTCAATCCGGTTGATCGCGGTGTCGATCATTGGCTCATTGTTATCATGCACCGTGACCAGATAATTCACGCCGACAAACGCATCGAGTTCCCGAAACGCTAACTCACCGTCGCGGTACTCAACCGGATTCAAAATAGTGAACAAATAGCCATCGTATTCTTCGACTTTTGGACGCTGCCGTTCGTTGAGCGTATCCTCAACCGCCAGCGGATGAAAATGAAACTGCTCCGTCAGGATGTGCACGGTTCGCACGTCTTCCCCGGTCAAATCCACCCAGAAGATACTGTTTGGATCGGCAATCAGCGCGGGCAAATCTGGCGAAACCGCCTCATGGCAACCCTCTTTATCAAATAACCATACGCGCATCATGCATCCTTTGGAAGAAATACATCAAAAAGGCGCAAGGACGCAGAGATTTCTCTCTGCGTTCTCTGCGCCCTGTGAACCTTACTAGAACCCGCTGAGGTGACTCAGGTCGGCGCGACCGCGCTGCATTGCTGCGATCGCCTGAAGCAGTGCATGACGATTGGCGCGCAGTTCAGGCTCAGGAGCATTCACAAGCACCCCATCGCCTTTACCCGTGCCGAAAAATGCCGTGATCGCCGGAAGCATCGGCACGAAAGCATTCAGGAAATCGTCAACGCCGCCTTCCGGTGAAAGCTTCGCCGCCGCCGCTTGATATGCCGCATACAGATCGCGTTCTTCCTGCTGCGCGAACGCCGCCGGATTGATCGTGTAGTGTTCGGCATCGTCGCGGGTGATACGCACACAGCGCGCGAACCCATCCAGAATCGGCGACCAATCGGCGCGGCTCACCCATCCTTGAAGTTCCTTGATGTTGGCGACAGCGCGGGCAGGATTCGCCGCTTGCTCCGCGAGAACAGCCGCGCTTACATCAAACGGATATCCCGCGTCATCCAGCCATGATTTCAAACGTCCGGCGATGAAGTCCATCACCTGATTTAGCGTCTCATCGCTCACATCAACCGGCAAAAGCTGGCGCGTAAGCGCCGCCGCTTCGCGCAGATTGATATCAATGCCCCGCGATGTCACGATCTCGATGATGCCGAGCGCCGAGCGCCGCAGTCCATACGGGTCAGCCGTCGCTTGCGGTGCAAGCCCGACCGCGAACAACCCGACAAGGCTGTCCAGCCGATCCGCGATCGCCAGCAGAATTCCGGCGCGGCTTTGCGGGAGCTTATCGCCTGCGCCGCGCGGCAGCCAATGTTCGTAGATCGCGTCTGCGACTTCATGCGAATACCCTGCCAGTAGTGCGTATTCGCGTCCCATCGCCCCTTGCAGCGAGGTCATTTCGACCACCATCTGAGTCGCAAGGTCAGCCTTCAAGATCGAAGCGGCGCTTGCAGCAGCGGCGATTTCTTTGGGGGTATAACCAAGCAGTTTACCGAGCGGATCCACAAGGTGCGCGATCCGCTGATTTTTATCCAGCATCGAGCCGAGTTTTTCCTGAAACGTGAGCGTGCTCAAACGCGGCAGGAAGTCATCAATGCGTCGGGCGGTATCCTGAGAGAAGAAATATTCAGCATCCGCGAACCGTGCGCGTAAAACTTGCTCGTTGCCATGCGTCACTTTGTCGAGATGTTCCGCGTCACCGTTGCGTACACCAATGAAGTACGGCAGCAGATTCCCGTTCGCATCTTCGACTGCGAAATAACGCTGTTTCTTCTTCATCACCGTGACCAGCACTTCACGCGGCAGTCGGAGATACTTTTCCTCAAACGTGCCGATAAAAGCCGTTGGCGCTTCAACCAGATTGGTCACTTCATCGAGCAGCGAAACATCTTCCGGCACACGCCCGCCGACAGACTTCGCCAGCGCCGTGACCCCCTCTTGAATCAGCCGCCGCCGCTCTGCGGGATCAAGCTGAATCCCCTGTGAGCGCAGCACGTTAAGATACCCATCCGCGCTGACGATGTCATGCTGCGGCGAAGCATACGGACGCAGCCCGCGTGTGAAATTGCTGCTGTTCACCCCGGCATAGCTGAACGGAATCACATGATGATCAAACAGCGCGGTCAGCCAGCGGATCGGACGCGAGAACGCGACTCCGCTGTTATTCCAGCGCATCGACTTCACGAACTTGATTCCGCCGACGAATTCGGGCAGTTTTTCCGCCAGCACTTCTGCCGCTGACCGACCGGGAACATGCACGGTCGCCATCACATACTTACCGCCGTCGGTTTCTTCCACGCGCAGTTGATCGACTGTCAGCCCACGCGACCGCGCGAAGCCTTCAGCGGCTTTCGTCGGCTTGCCTTGCGCGTCAAAAGCGCGATCGGCGGCGGGACCTTTATCGATCCGCTCCAGATCAGGTTGGCGCGAAATCACCTTGCGGGCGATCACGACTAGGCGGCGCGGAGTCCCGTAAATTTCCAGCCCTTGATGCGTCAGCCGCAGATCAGCGAACAGCTTAGGAGCCGCTGTGTTAAGCTGTGCGACTGCCGTATCCAGATCATCGGGTGGCAGTTCTTCAACGCCAATTTCGATCAGTACATCCTCAGGCTCATTCGTCGTCACCGCCGGAACATGTGCGGTATGCGCGGCAAGCCCGTTATCTTTCGCTGCCCAAAACGCATTGAGCTTATCGAGCGGGTATTCCATATCGCGCCGTTGATCATGATAAGCACGGGCGACTTTGCGCGTCATATCGCGCATCCGCCGGAAGTAACTCGCGCGTTCCGTCACGCCGATCGCGCCGCGCGCATCCAGTACGTTAAACAGATGGCTGCATTTCAGCACGTAGTCATACGACGGGATGACCAATCCGGCATCCAGTGCGCGTTTGCTTTCGTTCTCGTACGTATCATAGGTCTGCTTTAAGCCGACCACGTCCGCGACTTCGAAATAGTACTTGCAGTGTTCGATCTCGCTTTGCAGGAAAATATCCCCGTAGTGGAGCGCATCCTGTTCGCTCAAGCCGTGCAGCCATGCGATATCCCATGCACGGTTCTTGTTTTGCAGCGGAATAGCAATGCGTTCCAACCCGTAGGTGATTTCAACACTCACCGGGTCAAGTTCGATTCCGCCTGCCTGCTGAAAATATGTGAACTGCGTGATCTCTTGACCATCCAGCCACACTTCCCAGCCCAAACCCCACGCGCCTAGTGCGGGGCTTTCCCAGTTGTCCTCGACAAAGCGAATATCATGTTCACGCGGATTGATCCCAAGCGCCTTAAGCGACCGCATGTACAATTCTTGCGGATTGCCCGGATCAGGCTTGAGGATCACCTGATATTGATAGTAGTACTGCATGCGGTTCGGGTTTTCGCCATACCGCCCGTCATCAGGGCGAACGCTCGGCTCGACATAAGCGACGCGCCACGGCTCTGGACCTAACACGCGAAGAAGCGTTGCCGGGTTGCCTGTGCCAGCGCCGACTTGAATGTTATATGGCTGCCACAAAACGCAGCCCTGCGCTGCCCAAAACTCGTGCAGCTTGAGGATAATCTGTTGAAAACTCAGCGGTTGGTGTGCTGTCATGCGCCATCCACAAGGCTCTTAACACCGGGTAATGAATCTGGCGGCTATTATAGGTGAACCTCGAAAGGGCGAAAAGGTGACTATCGCAGCAGGATCGAACGCAGAACTTCACACGTTACCCATCCGCCGATCGGGTTCACGCCGCTCTTTAAGAACCCTGATCCTCATCGCCCTTGCATTCGCGCTCATTTACTGGGCGGTGGGTCTGGTCATCCGCTCCGGTGATCGCCTTGTCGTGTGGGATGATCTCCGCTCCACATTTATGGACGCCGGAGAATTTCTCGATAATCCCTACGATGAAGCGGGTTATTTTGCGATGCCGTGGGCGAATCTATTCCTGCTCCCATTCGATCCGCTCCCGCTTGAACTCGCGGCGTTGATCATGATCGCGCTTTATTTCACGCTGTTAGCGGCGGCGGTGAATAAATTCGGCGGCGGCAAACTGTCCTTAATCGCCGCGTTAAGTTCTGCCATCGCCTTTGATGCCGCGCTCGAAATCAACATTGATTGGTTAGTTGTCATCGGGCTGTTGATCCCCCGTGAATGGAGCGCGCCGTTTCTGTTGATCAAGCCGCAAACGGCGTTGGGCTATCCGCTGGCATTCAAGCGGCGGGAATTTGTCCGCGCTGTGATCGTCGGGCTGCTTACGCTGATCGCCGCGCTGCTGATCTGGGGCGTGTTTCCACTTGATCTGCTCGAAAATATACGCCGGTGGGAGACGAATCCTCTCGTCAACATCGCGCCCATGTCTATTATTGGCGTTCCGCTGTCGATTCTGATCGGGATCGGGTTGGCATATTTCGCATTCCGGCGGCGCGATCCGGTCTATTCGGTTGCTGCGGGGCTGTTTTTTGTTCCCTATGCCGCTCCGGTAAGCGCGCTTGTGATGTTCACCCTGTTGTGTGCGCGTCACCCGCGTGCATGCCTATTCGTCAGCGGTTTGATTTGGCTCGTCGTGATTCCACTCGCGTTCCGGTTTATCGGGGGATAAGGATGGTGTACACCCCATCCCCCGTGCTGAGTGCTTAATCTTCGAGCTTGTAGCGTTTGATGTACCCTGCGTACTGTTGATCAATCTGCGTCTTGTTCAGCCCGAACTGCTCAAGCGAATAGCGATGCTCTTGGAATTTGCCGCGCGCGTTATCGCGCAGCCAGTCCCTCATTTGAGCGTCGGCTTCGTTCGTCCACGGCTGCTGAATCTTTTCGTAGATTTCTTTCACCGTATCGATCGGGTTGGAGACAAGATCGCCGTAATGCACATCCGTAAATGTGAGCGATGTATTCTTATCGCGCACTGCTTGCGCGCGTTCCACACCTTTTTGCCACAAATCCGCCCATTGGCGACCCACCGATGTGAGATCGACTTCCCGTGCGATCGGCTTCTGAACGGTCGCCATCAAGCTTGCCCACGACGGGATCGCCTCAGCAGGTGACCGGTGCGTGAAGATAATCTGTGCATCCGGGAACACTTCCGCGATTGCATCGAGCGTGAACAAATGAAAGGGTGATTTCAACACCCAGCGCTGCGGCGCTGGGCTGGAGGGCTGTCCGAATTGAAGCACCTGAAGCAGGCGGCGGTAACGCTGATACTCAAGGCGATGGTCATATCGACCGAGCCATTCCATATATTCGGAACCAACGCCGCGCGCTACATACTCATATCGGTGCATCAAAAGAAACACGCATTCTTCCGGCTCATCAGCGGCGAGCGGATGAATGGTCAAATACTTCGGGAT
>CALBRY010000101.1 GCA_937927665.1 uncultured Chloroflexota bacterium | reverse complement strand
GCTGTTGAACCGCAGAGAATGCAGAGAGAAGGGCATCAACGCAAAGGCGCGAAGAGATGTGGGAAAGGCGACCGCCTATCGAGAACCGTGGAGAGAAGTGCATTAACGCAAAGGCGCGAAGACGCAGAGGCGCGAAGAAGGGCAAGACTGTCTGTGTACAAAAGGCGCAAGGATTAGTGGAGGATTCCATCATCTTTGCGCCTTTGCTGGTGTCTTTATCCGTGACGGGTCATGAAGCGCGCCAACCGTTCGAGGGCTTCTTCGATATTCTCATAGCTGTTGGTATAGCTGGCGCGCACAAAGCCTGTGCCGCTCTTGCCGAACGCGCTCCCCGGCACAACCGCGACATGTTCTTCCATCAAGAGCGATTCGCAAAACTGCTCATCGGTCATGCCGGTGATGGTGATTGATGGGAAGGCATAGAATGCGCCGCGCGGCTCGAAACATGTCAAGCCGAGGTTGTTGAATCCGTCTACGATGAGGCGGCGGCGGAGATCGTATTCGCCGCGCATGTAGGCGACATCGGGATCCCCGTTATACAGCGCTTCAATGGCGGCATACTGTCCCATCGTCGGCGCAGACATGATCAAATACTGGTGGAGCTTGGTCATCGCTTCCATGATGGGGGCTGGTGCGGCGGCGTAACCGATACGCCATCCGGTCATCGCAAACGATTTACTCATTCCGCTGAGGAGGATCGTCCGTTCGCGCATCCCCGGCAGTGACGGGAAACTTTGGTGACTGATCCCGTATACGAGACGTTCGTAAATTTCATCGCTGATCACGACGAGATCGTGCTTGGCGGCGACGGCGGCGACTTCGTTCATGTGTTCAGGTGTGAGGATCGCGCCTGTGGGGTTATTCGGGTAGCTGATCAGGATCGCTTTGGTGCGCGGCGTCACCTTCGCTTCGAGTTGTGCGCCTGTGATCTGAAATTCGGTTTCGACAAAGGCATCGACGATGACGGGAACGCCGCCCGCCATTTCGACAGCGGCAGTATTGGCGACGAAACAAGGCTGAACGACCAGCACTTCATCGCCGGGATCAAGGATTGCCTTGAGCGCTAACCACAGCGCCTCGCTGACGCCGACGGTGATCAGGATTTCTTTCGCGGGGTGATAGCTGACCCCGTACAGGCGCTCGATATAACAACCGACCGCCTGACGCAGTTCGATCAAACCGGCATTTGACGTGTAGCCGGTTCGACCCGCGATGAGCGAATCAACCCCTTTTTGGAGGATATGCGCGGGCGTCTCAAAGCTCGGTTCGCCAATCCCCAGAGAGATCACATTTTCCATGGTCGCGGCAATATCGAAATATCGCCGGATTCCCGAAGGAGGCATCTGCTTAACCTGCTGAGCGACAAACGAGCGCATGATCATCCTCACAGTATGGCGCAAACGATTTCGTCAATTATGCGCTAAACCGTGCCTGATTAATTAGGGCATTTGTCCTGAAAAGCGGCGATTCTTCTCACACATATTGTAGGAAAGGTTGTTTAGTGCAGAGAGGGTGGAATTCACTAAGAGGCTGCGGGCGGTTCAAGAATCTTGCGGTTGCGTGATACAATCAGAAAAGACGTTCGGCACGAAAGACGGGATCATGACACAGGATAACACACTCCTTATTTTAGGCGTTTGCGGCTTCTTGACCGTGTGTTTCGGGCTGCTTGTCCTCGCATTCATGACGATTTTCCGATTCACCGGGCGTAACTTTCTGGGATTCCTCGGTCTGCTGGTTCGCAATCAAAAAGATGTGGATAAAGAGGAAGATCGCGTTGCTATGATGCGGCGACCCAACTTACGCCAGATCGCCGACAGCAGCGATTATGATGCTGCGCTCGCTAAACACACCGTAATCGATCACGATCCGCAGCATTTACCGGGTGGCGCGTCACAAGCAGCACCGCCCGCAGTCACCCCGACTCCGTACAATCCGCCGCTCGGCGGCGTACCCAAGGCGCCAACCACGATTCCGGGTTATCTCCCCGGCACAGGTGGCGCGATGCCGCCTCCGAATCCGGGTGCGGCTCAGGGAGCGACACCGCCACCCGCCGCCCGTCCGGCAGGCATCCCGCCCACGCCTGAAGATCTCGGTTGGGATGATCCGACGCTGCCGCCGCGCAGACGAGACGATCCGCGCCGCCGTGATTACAACGATGACGATGATGTCTTCGGCGGCTTGATGGATGATGACGGCGGCGTGTTAGGTTAGGCTAACGCAGCGAGTGCCGCCGCGATTTGCTCCCGCGCTTCGAGACGTTGTTTCGCATCATACACAAATACCAGCGCGGGCGAGTCCGGCGGCGATCCGTTGTCGTCGTAATACAGATCAAATGCCTTCGGGATCAGCTTAAAATATGCTTCGGCATCGTAGAACGGCGCGGCGAAGGTGATGCGCTTTGTTCCGATCATGATTTGATGCGCGCCATTTTCGTCTTGCGCCTTCGCCCATACGCCGATCAATGTGAGCGTTTTATAACCCAGATACCCCGCCGGACGATGCCAGATCACCGCCCCGACCCACGGGAACGGAGTCAAGCCATCACGCGCAGATGGACCATGACACAAGCGCGGTGAGAAACGCAGACGACGCAGATCTTCTAGCGCGCCGAATGCGTTTAACCCGTCAAGTGTGACCGCGAGTGCTTTCTGCGTATCGCGCAGCGGAGCAAGTTGTTTTTCGCGGTGATACAGTGCCAACGACGCGATTAAGTCGATCTTCTTCTTCGCCGCCATTCGCTACCTCATGCTCACATTCACAAACTTTTCCAGCTTTTTTATGCCGCGATCACGTCTGACGCGGTGCATGGATGCCAGTTATGGCTATACTGAAGCAGGTTCACAGATTTCACAGTAAGGAAATTGTCACATGCCCTATTTCAATTATCCGCTTCGTTTGCGTTTTAAGCTGATCGCACTTTCGCCCCAGATCATCGTCACCGACGCTGCGGGACAGCAGATCGCTTATGTTCACCAGAAAGTTTGGAACATCCGCGAGGACATTCGCATTTTCTCGGATGAAAGCCGCTCGCGTGAAGTATTCCGCATCAGTGCTGACCGCGTGTTTGACTTCAACACGAAATATCACTTTTTCAATTCTGCCAACAATCAGCCGATCGGCTATGTGCAGCCTGCGGGTCTGCGCTCGATCTGGCGCGCGACCTACCGCGTTCACGATGAAGGCGGGGCTGTTTCGCATCACATCAAGGAAGATAACGCGTTCATCAAGATTCTGGATGCGCTCGTGAGTGAAATTCCGTTCGTGAATCTGTTCACGGGCTATTTCTTGAATCCGGCATACACGGTTTTCGCGGGTCCTGATATTGAGGATACGAGCCGTCCGGTGATGCACCTGAAGAAAGAACCGGCATTCTGGGAAGGCGTTTTCACGATTGATATGCTGAATCAGATGTCGGAAATTGAGGAAATGCGCTCACTGCTCGCCATGATGCTGATGATCCAGTTCATGCGGCGTCGCGGGTAAAAACACAAGCCAACTGCGTCAACGCAAAGGCGCGAAGACGCAAAGATGTGTTTGCCGGTTCCCGTGCAAACCCGTTTTTCTTTGCGCCCTTGCGCCTTTGCGTTATGCCCTACATCCTGAACACCCCGTACTGGGTTGCTTTGGGCGGCGCGGCGCACACCACGCCGAGCGCCAAGCCTAACACCC
>CALBRY010000100.1 GCA_937927665.1 uncultured Chloroflexota bacterium | reverse complement strand
TCAAACGATGGATTTACTGATCGGCACGGGAAACCCCGGCAAACTGCGTGAATATCGCGTCTTACTGGCGGATCTGCCCGTTAAGTTGTACAGCCTTGATGATGTCAACCTGAATTCGGTCGATGTGGATGAGCCGCACGACACGTATGAAGGCAACGCCGCGCATAAGGCGCGTATTTACGCGCAGATGTCCGGGATGCCGACGCTGGCGGATGACAGCGGACTTGAAGTGGATGCGCTCGATGGCAGACCGGGGGTGTACTCGGCACGCTACGCTGAAGGCAGCGACAGCGACCGCTACACAAAGCTGCTCGGTGAGCTTGAAGGTGTGCCGGATGAGAAACGCACGGCGCGGTTTCAGTGTGTGTGCACGCTGGTATTCCCGGATGACCGCCCGGTGATCTCCGCACTGGGGACGGTGGAGGGTCGGATCGCGCATCAGCCGACTGAAGGCGGGGCGGTTGGGTTTGGCTATGATTTCGTGTTTATTCCGGAAGGCTTTGATCAGGCATTAAGCGCCTTGTCGATGAGCGAGAAGAATCATCTCAGCCATCGAGGGAACGCGATCCGCGCCATGATCCCGCATCTGAAAGCGCTGTTGAATTCATAGTGCGAAGGACGTTAACGCAAAGACGCTAAGCTGACTCGGCATTTCTTAGCGCCTTTGTGTTGACGCTTTTACGTTGCTTCGGGGTAGCTGATAGGTGGATAGCCGTAGAGTGTTTCCCATTCGCGCCGTAAAATGCTCATCGCGTGAATGTCATAATACACGCCGTCACGATAGACAAAGGCGCGGAGTGTGCCATCGAGCTTGAAGCCGACTTTTTCATAGGCGCGGATACCGCCGGGGTTGTAGCTCATCACTTCGAGGCGGACGGCGTGCATATTCATTTCGAGGAAGGCGTATTTGAGCATGGCGCGGATCGCATCCGTGCCGAAACCCTGCCCACGATCTGCCGATTTGCCGATCCCCAACCAGAATGAGCAGTGACGCGCCGCCCAGAATATGTCTTTGATCACCATGACGCCGATCAGCCGGTTATCGCGAATGGTGCGGATACTGTACGGGATTTCGTTTTCGTCCTTCTCCATTGCCGCAAACCAGCCCATCATCGCTTCGATAGAGGCGGGATAGATCATGCCCCGGCGGAGTAGGCGGCTGTATTCGACATCATGCGTCCAGCTTGCGAAATGCTCAATATCCTCTTGGCTCGGTTTTACGAGGGTGACGAGATCCCCACGCAAAAGATCATTTCCCAGAAATGGCAGCATCCTTCATACCTCTTCTGATCCGTTCACCCTATTATAGCCTTGAGAGGATTTGCTGCGCGGCGCGCCAACCTGATTCAACTGCGCCGTGTACCGTTTGCGGGTTGGTGTGATCGGTGACGGCTTCGCCCGCAAAATAAACTGCGCCTTCCGGTTCCGCAAGTGCTGAGCGCGCCCAAGCATTCCCCGGCGGCAGACTGGCATATCCGCCGCGCGCATAAGGATCGGCTGCCCACGAAACGCGGCGCGTATCTGTCACGAGCGGCGAAAGATCCGATTGATCGAGCATTTTTTCGAGCACTGCCAAGCCGACAACCAGCGCGTAAGCTTCTGATGCTTGATCGATCGCATCGGCGCGATCGGCGGTGCTGTAATTGGCGATCACCGCATCCGCTCCGATGCGTTGATAATCCGGCGTCCACCAGCGCGGCATGGGCATATCCGCCGCCATAAATACGAGATCGTCTTCCCATACCCGTTCGCTGAATTTGTAAATCAGCTTGGTTGCCGCCTCCATGCGGAAGGCGTGGATCGCGTCGTGTTTGCGATCGCTCAACCCCGGCTCGAAGGTGATCACACCTGCTTGTAGGAGTGCGATCGGCACAGTGACGAGAACGGCTCGACCGCTCCATGATGCGCCTGTTTGTGTCGTGATCGTCACGCCGTCGTGATTCTGGCGGATGGCGCTTACATGCGTATTCAGGCGAATATCAAGCGGCGCGGCAAGGGGAGTCAACAGCGATTGATAACCGTGTTTTAGTCGAAAATCACGCTTGCCCGCCCGATCGACCTGTAATTCGCGGATCATGTCGGCGGCGCTCAAGTTATCCATGCGCGCACACCATGACTGCGCGAACAGGACATCCGCGCTGTTGAGCGCTTCTTGATCAAAGCCTTGCGACTCAAAATACTCCGCCAGCGAGATATCGTAATCGGCGTACTCATCCGCTTTGTCGATCAGGCGCTCATAGGCATCGAATAAGGCGCGGATCTTCGTGCGCTGTGGGGCGGGTGTATGTTCAAGACGGTAGGCGGGTTTACCCCAGCGGAGATGGGCATAGCGGGGAACTTCGATGGTTTCTAAACCAAACCGCCGCACATATTTCCATGTGGCGGCGGTTTCTCCATGTATAAACTCTGCACCCACGTCGATCGGGAAATTGGCGAATGTTGTATCGGTGTGCATTCGCCCGCCGATGCGATCGCGGGCTTCCAATAAAATTGATGTGACCCCGGCTTCTCGGAGGCGATCCGCCGCTGCTAACCCGGCTGCTCCCGCACCTACGATGATCACATCAACCATGGTTACCCCCCGGTTAACCGCTTCCGAATATCCGCGACCACAGCGCGGGTCGCAAGATCATATTCTAGGTCTTCGGTGACTTTGTTCCACCCGTGCAAGACAGTGCTGTGCTTACGTCCGAATGTATCGCCAATTTGCGCCAGCGATGCCCCGGTGAGTTCTCGCGCTAAATACATGGCGATCTGTCGTGCACTGTTGATCTTGCCATCCCGACGCGGTCCGATCAAGTCATCGGCGGTTAGATGGTGATACTCTGCCACCAGATCGACCACACTGGCAAGGGTAACATACGTGCGCGGGCGGCGGTAGTTATCGAGGATGTCCTGTGCATCGTCAGCGCTTAACGTCGCATGATTCAACTGCGCGGCGGCTGACATGCCGTTAAAGACACCTTCCAATTCGCGCACATTCATGCGGGCGCGCGCCGCGATCAGATCGTACACCTTCGGGTCGAGAGTGATGCTGCGTTCCCGCGCCCATGAGCGCAGAATGGCGATACGTGTCTCGACGCTCGGCTGCTGCACATCCATCACCAGCCCGCCTTCAAACCGCGAGCGCAGACGCGCTTCGAGGGTTTGGAGTTCACGCGGGTGACGGTCAGATACGATGACGATCTGCTTGCCAACCATATAGAGGGCATTAAACGTGTGGAAGAATTCTTCTTGTGTGCTGTCTTTGCCTGCAATGAATTGAATATCATCCACCAGCAGCACATCCGCTGAACGGTATTTATCGCGGAACATGGCGGTCGAACGCTGCCGGATCGAATCGATCAGGTCATTGGTGAATACTTCTGACGGGATGTAGATCGCCCGCATGCGCCGCGCCGAACAGGTATGCGCAATCGCCTGAAGCAGATGGGTCTTCCCAAGACCAACATCTCCGTAAATAAAAAGAGGGTTATAGGCTGTCGCCGGACGTTCGGTGACGGCAAGCGCGGCGTTGTAAACCATCTGGTTTTCTGTGCCGACGATAAACCGATCGAACGTGTAACGCGGATTAAGCTCGCTCTCCGGCAGATCAGGGCGGGTCGGTCGGGCGATTTGCTGGTGAAGCGGGACGGCATGCGTTTCCGGCTCGCGTTCTGCCAGCAGACGAAACAGCGGCATATCAACGCTGTCTTCGCCATCACGTTTTGGCGGGTTATAGGTTTCGAAGTGGAGTTCGACGGATGCTCCCCACACCTCATTTAAGACGCGCCGAACTTGGCGGTAAAGACGATGCTGGAGCATATCCCGCGCAAAATCGTTACGAACGCCGATAGTAAACACGTCCTGTTCGGCGCGCAGAAACACCGCGTCGCGCAGCCACGTATCAAACGTGGGGCGATCCAACTGGAGTTGGAGTTGATGATAAGCGGTATCCCATGCTTCTTGCGCGTTCAAGATTGTTTCTTCCTAACTTTCAGCAAAATCAGACTGCGCCGGATTTTTCAGCAGCGGTTGGCGCACACGAATATAAAACCAGCAGGAGCTGCCAACAGGCGCTCCACCACACACTACGTCTCAGTTGTATTCCAGTAAGTTTGTTCGTAGGTCACTACGCGGGGGCGCTGACCGTCTTCCAAACGTGGGAGTTATTCACTGTAGTGTACATTCCAGTATAACCAGATCGCGCCGATTCGCAACGGCTGGAGGCACTTTTGAACCTTAAAATTTTACGCGTGTTCCATTTGGGATAAGTCCTTTCCGCAACTCCATTAACATTGGGATATGGCAGCACAGAATCCCACACAAATCTTGTTCGATTTTTAAGTGACGAAGTGGGTTATTCTCAGCGCGTGTGGGATTTTGATTTGAGCTTTG
>CALBRY010000099.1 GCA_937927665.1 uncultured Chloroflexota bacterium | reverse complement strand
GCGCGGACAGCGGATTGACGAGTTATCTTTACGAGAGCCGCGCAGTATGCGGCGGACCATCGGCGGGGGCGGCGGTTGCTTCCACACAGGCGATTGTCGGCGGCTGGCGGGTGAATCGTTCCGGGATGGCGCGGCAGATGAATTATCAAGGAGCAGGTGAAAACCTTGATCTGCTGACCGTGCGGAACGGGTTAGGTCTGGTGCCGTTTAGCATTGATGTTCATGCTTCGCAGTGGGGAACGCTTTCGCGGCTGATCCATGCGGTTGATACAGGCGCGGTCGAACGCGGGTGCGCGATTGACGAAAATACCCTGATCCGTGTTGAGGGGAATAAGTCCAGCGTGTTGGGCGTGGGGCATGTATATCACGTCACCCGCGATGGGGGCGGCATCCGCTTGAAGATTTATAAGGATGGCGACACATTCGAAGCGTGAAATTGGGACAGGGATTTCCTGTCCCATGTTATTAGCTTTCGGCGTGCTGCTGGCTGAACTGGGTTTCGTACAGCGCGGCGTATAAGCCGTTGTGTGCTATCAGTTCGGAATGCGTGCCTTTTTCGACGATGCGACCGCGATCCATCACCAGAATTTGATCCGCCGCCAAAATTGTACTGAGTCGATGCGCGATCACGATGCTGGTGCGGTTGAGCATGATCTTTTCCAGCGCATCGCGGATCAGGGCTTCGCTCTGGCTATCGAGATGGCTGGTTGCTTCGTCGAGCACGAGAATACGCGGGTCTTTGAGGATGACACGCGCAAGGGCGAGACGCTGTTTTTCGCCGCCGCTCAAGCGATAGCCGCGTTCACCGACGATCGTATCATAGCCATCGGGGAGTTCCGCGATAAAGTCATGGATATTGGCGGCGCGGGCAGCGGCTTCGATCTCTGGTTGTGTTGCGTTGAGTTTCGCGTACATCAAATTGGTTTTGATGGTGTCGTGGAATAGATAAGTTTCCTGTGTCACCACGCCAATCTGATCCATCAGCGAATCGATCTGCACATCGCGCAAATCGTGACCATCGATCAAGATGCGTCCGCTGGTCGGGTCATACAGGCGGGGGATCAAGTAGGTGAGCGTGGTTTTGCCAGCGCCGCTGGGTCCTACCAGTGCGACCAGACTCCCCGGTTTAATCTCAAAATCGAGGTCTTGAAGCGCCGTATCACGTGCCTGACTCATGGTAGGCTTGTCTGCTGCGCTTTCCTTGCCATTGGTGCGCGCTGTGCTGCCGCTGAACACCGCTACGACGTTATCGACGCGCCCCGGACGATTGACCGGAACGAGTCCGCCTTCTGTAGAGGGGGGATAGCGGAAGCTGACATGATCAAACGTGATCGCCCCGCTGGTTTCTTTCAAGACTTGCGCGTCGGGTTTTTCGGCAATTTCTAACGGCAGATCGATGATCTCAAAGACGCGTTCGAAGCTCACCATGGATGTTGCGAATTGAATCGGCACATCGACAAGGTACTGAAGCGGTCCGTAAAGCTGACCGAGATATGCCGAAAATGCGACGATCGTTCCGACGGTGAATGCGCCGCTCAGAACCAAGTGCCCGCCGACCCAATAGACCAATACTGTGCCGATGATGCTCACCGCGCCGAGCAGCGTCCAGAAAAGACTGCCGAGAACAGCACGGCGTTTGCCTGTTTCACGCACGAGCGCGGCACGTTCGGTAAAGCGTTCTGTTTCCAGCCCGGTACGCCCGAACAACTTCACAAGCAGGTTACCGCTCACGTTCAGGGTTTCGCTGATCATGGCGTTCATTTGCGCGTTGACTTCCATCTGTTCACGCGCCAACACGCGGAGTTTGCTGCCGATCCATCGGGCAGCGAACACGACGAGCGGAAAAACCGCCAATCCGAGGATCGTCAGCCGCCATTCGAGCGCAAACATGATCGCAAGCGTGGCGATCAACTGAAATGTCTGGGTGATGCTGCCGACGATCGTATCGCTGATCGCGCCCTGTGCATTGACGACATCACCATTCAAGCGGCTGATCAATTCGCCAGCGCGGGTATTGGTGAAGAAGTGGAGCGACATCCGCTGAAGATGCGCGTACAAACTGCGCCGAAGATCGAAAATCACGCCTTCGCCGATCGCGGCGTTGAAGCGGCGGATCACCAATCCAATCACCGAGTTCATGACCGGAATTGCTACCAATCCGAATGCGAGTAAATCGAGGCGTGATGCGTTTCCGCTGGGAAGCGTCACGTCGATCAGATCGCGGAAAATCAACGGGGTGACCAGCCCAATGGCGGACTGAAACATGATCAAGACGAGCAAAACCGCGATTGAATTTCGATACGGCTTGCCATAACCTAAGACACGGCGCACCAGCGCCCATGTCACTTTCGAGTGTTTCCCGTCGTTATCGTCGGGATATGCATAGCGCCACATTCTGCCGCCGCCTCCGGTTCGCATAGAGATTATTCCTTCACTTTATGGCGTATCGCGCGATGGGTGTATCATCAAAAGAGGCAGTGGTGAATCGAAACGCTATCTGTCATAATACTGGAAATTCCCCACTAGCCGCCCTCTGTCATCGGCGCTTCAATTGTGAAGGATGCCGACCCTGCTGTTACGCCATCAACTGAAAGTTCGACCGTCCAGCTTCCGACGGAGTATTCGACTGCTGAAGCTGGCATATAGAACCAGATGCACGCGCCGTCAATGTTGAAATCGGGTATCCAATCGTAAGACACAATTTCTGTTCCGCCGAACAACCAGCGCGAAACAATTTGGCTTCCTGCACTTACCTGAGCAACCGCCGTGACGTAAATTTCAGCATCGGCGGTCGTGAATACGGTTTCGGCGGAAGTCGGGCAATCATTCGCGCCCACCGCCCGCGTCAAGGTGATTTGTGTGAGCGCCCCCGTTGACAGCGCGACTTGTGTCGGCGGCGGTTCTGCGCCGGGGAGCGGCGTCGGCGTGGTGAGCACTGCTGGATTCGGGTTGCTCGGTGTGAGCGCAGCATTCCCTTGTGCCCCGCCGCCCGGTGTGACCAGCGGCGCAATGGCAGAATTGGCTGACGAATCAAACGTTGTCCCGTCACCACTGCCCGCGGCGAGCGCGGTTGGCGCAAGCGGTGTGATCAAGCTCGTATCAATGAATGCTGTACCGCGTGCCAACAAGGTGGCGGCGATGCGTGTGCTTTGTACGTCAACAGCGCGGACGGCAGTATTGATTGCCTCTAGTGTTGCCATTTGTCGATCGGTTTCGACGGTCGCGGTTGCGCGCAGCGCGGCGACTTCGGTCGCGGCAGGGTTGGCGTCAAGGAGATCGAGCGGTTGGTTTTGTGGCGCAAAGAAATTGCACGCACTCACGATCAGGATCGTGGCGGGAATGAGAATGGCTAAGATTGGGCGTTTGAGTGGGATTTTCATGTGCAGCAAACTCAACTCCACTTCAACGGTAAGACGATTCAGTGTACCAGAGTTGAGGGAGATAACAACCGACGTCTGACCGCTGATTTATAAAAGCGAACCGCCTCATCTGGGTAAATGAGGCGGTTCTGGTTGGACGTGCCGAGCACTGCCGCTCGGGTCCGAACGAATCGACGACGCACTTCTACAGGTTTAGTCGACTATTTAGATCTCGCAGGCGATAGCCCGGTCAACACGGTTCGCCACCTGCCAGCCAATGGTTCTTTGGTGTCGTTTATCGGCGTCACTAACACCGCACATCCTGATTGGTGACGCCCCCCGGTCGACCCGCAGGACGCCGGATCGGGGGGACGGCTGAGGACTATGCCTCAGCGCGTTCGGGACTACGCCTTAGGCGGCGTAAGCCATCACGCGAGTGTTTGGTTTGGCATTTATAGCCGTGCCCATTTTATCGTGGGTAGGCGCCACGACCTGCCACGCGGAATCAGCCTCGCCCGTCGAATCTAGTTCACGCCCGGGTTTTGGTGACACATTTATGTTAACACAAATAGGCGCACGAATCAATCTTGACTCGTGTTATCTTCTGTGTCGTCGTCCAACGCGATCACCGATGCGCGCAGGGGAGGAATCAGCGGCAGTGTGCTGTCAACTTCCTGCAAGAATGCGATCGCTTCTTCGGCGGTGAAGAAAATCCGCATGCGCGTATTAAACACACCGTTGAAGATCGAAAACACAAAATTGGCAAACTTGTGATGCGAAATGGCGATCATCCAGCCCAACCGGGGATGTTTGAACACGTCCGCCAAGCGCGCCAACTCTGTCAATTTGATTCTGTTTGCGGGTTTATCCGGTAATGAGCGCATATCAAAGATGCTGTGAATACGCTGTGTGCCATCCGTGCTGTCAAGAGCGGCATGCGCGCCTTGATTGGCATCCTTGATGTCTTCGATGCTGATCGGGCTGTAAAGTGTGATGAGGATGATGCGATTCTCAATATGCCATTCGCGTGT
The DNA here is from genome assembly GCA_937927665.1 of uncultured Chloroflexota bacterium. Taxonomy (GTDB): domain Bacteria; phylum Chloroflexota; class Anaerolineae; order Aggregatilineales; family Phototrophicaceae; genus Flexifilum. The sequence goes on along the minus strand of CALBRY010000099.1, from coordinate 3,421 downwards.
AATTGGCACAGTCTAGACCCCTTGATAAGGCATGTGTTCTAAAGAATAGTTTCTAAAACTGCCCCTCTCGTTTGAAGGGTACAAGAGAGGGGCAGTGGTATAGCCTACTTGCCGAGACGCTTCTTCAGTTCTTCGGTCAGTGCGGGGATGATCTGGTAGAGATCGCCCACCAAACCAAACCGCGCCATCTTGAAGATTGGCGATTCGGCGTCTTTGTTGATCGCTACGATGATCTTGCTTGAGCGCATACCCGCCTGATGCTGGATCGCGCCGCTGATGCCGCACGCGATATAGAGATCAGGGGAGACGGTCTTGCCGGTCTGCCCAACCTGATGCGCGTAGGGAATGTAACCCGCATCGACCGCCGCGCGGCTTGCACCGACTGCGCCGCCAAGCACATCCGCCAACGGTTGAAGCACATTTGCGAAACCATCTTGCGCTTTCCAGACAGAAGCCGCATCGCCCGACAGACCCGCCGGAGGATTGGCGGGGTTATTCGCCATGCCGCGTCCACCGCTGACGATCACACCAGCATCGGAGAGATTGACCGTTCCTGCCGCTTCTGCAAAGCCTTCGATTTTGGTGGCGATCTGAGCTTCGCTCAACGCGGGTGCAGCAGTCGTGACCGGAATCTGCTTCGGGGCGGGATCAGCCGCTTTGAATGCACGCGAACGCAGCGATACAAACACCGTCGCGCCGCTGGCATTGGTATCGCTCAACACTTTTCCAGCATAAACAGCGCGGGTAGCGCTCAAGCCGTCGCCGCTTGCGCTCAGATCGAGCACATCTGCCAGCATCGGGCTGTCGGTATCGGCGGCGCTGCTTGCCAGCAGTTCACGCCCGCGATTGCTGGCGATGCCGAGGACTGCTTTCGGCGCGTTTGTTTTGACAAGCTGTGTGAGGAGTGCCGCATATGGCTCAAGGCGGAACTCGCTGAGTGTTGCATCGTCGCATGTGATGGCATTATCCGCACCAAACGCGCCTGCTTCTTGAGCAACGGCGGCGGCATTTTCGCCAAACACGAGCGCGGTCACAGGCAAATTCATCGATCCGGCAAGCATACGCCCCGCGGCGACCGCTTCCCAACTGGTCGGGTTTGCCTTGCCTTTAAAAGTTTCAATCCAAACGTAAATCGCGCTCATCGTTACAGCACCTTCTCTTCCAGCAGTTTATCGACCAACTGCGCCGCCTGTTCCTGCGGCGTCCCGCTGATCAGTTCAAAGCGGGTATCGCGCGGCGGCAGATTCTTGAATGCCGTCACACGGGCAGCCGAGGCGGGCAGTGTGACGCTCAGATCACCGAGCGACCACACGGGAATCGCGGCTTTTTGCGCCTTACGAATGCCGATAAATGACGGGTAGCGCGGTTCGTTGATGTCCTTCAAGACGCTGACGACGGCGGGCAGCGGTGCGGTGATCACCTGCTTACCCTGTTCCAGAATCTTTTCAACCTTGATTGTCTTGGCGGCGAAATCAATCGACACGATTTTGGAGACATAAGCAAGCATCGTCCAGCCAAGTTTGCGGGCAGTCGCATAGATGTGTTGATCGGTGCCGACATCTACGCTATCGCGCCCAAACAGTACGAGTTCGACATCGCCAAGCTGCTTGACAGCGGCGGCGGCGGTGGTGGCATACGCCAATCCGTCCGCGCCTTCCAGCGCATCGTCCCAGACGCGGTACGCTTCATCAACGCCCATCGCCAAACTATGCTTGAGCGCCTCATCGTGCATCGGCGCGCCAATGGCGATCACGGCGGCTTTACCGCCCGCGTTTTTCGCCTGTACGATCGCTTCTTCCAGCGCATACTCATCCCACGGGTTGACGACGGTTGCCGCGTCGCCCCATGTGACTTTGCCGCTGGCATCGACTTCCACCTTAGCGGCGGTGTCGGGCGTGCTGCGGGTAAAGACTGCAATACGCAAGGGAATCCTCCTGAAACAAAAATAAGTGCCGAGTACGTCGACTCATGTACCTAGCAGGACTGATGGCATTTTAGCGAGAAATGGCAGATTAATCAAAGAGCGATTCGATTAATCGTCGTTTAGGCGTGCGTCCACACGTCGCGCAAAAACGTCATCTTCTCGACCGTTTGTGTAACTCCGCCGCCTTCGTGATGGTTGTAGGGATACACCGCGATCTGTTTTGCGCCGCCATAATGATTGAATGCCGCAAACACGGTGCGCGGCGGGCATATCTCATCCATCAAGCCGACCGAAAACAGCGCCGGAGCGCGACCACGCGCCGCAAGGTTTACGCCGTCAAAATAGTCAAGCGTGGCGAAAACTCGGTCAACTTTGTCGTGATGCACGCGGCAGTAGCGTATGATTTCGCCGTAGGGATCGGATTCCGTAATCTGGACGACTTCGCGGAAGTGACACAAAAAGGGAACATCCGGCAGCACACAGGAAACCTGAGGAGCAAGCGCCGCCGCCGCAATTGTGATGCCTCCGCCTTGACTGCCGCCTGTCACTGCGATCCGCTGCGAATCGATCGCCGGATGCGCGCTGGCTGTTTCAACGGCGCGTACCGCATCGGCAAACACGCGGCGGTAATAATACGTCTTGGGATCGAGAATACCGCGCGTCATGAAACCGGGAATCTGAGGGGTTAACCCATCCGCCGCGTGATCCGGTGTATCGCCGGTGCGCCAACTGCTCCCTTGACCGCGTGTATCCATCAACAGGTGCGCGTAGCCGAGATTACTCCATGTCAATGATTCAAAGACGTGTCCACGTCCGCCGCCGTAGCCGACATACTCGACCACACAGGGTAACGGTGTGCTGCGTTCACGCGGTAAAAACAGCCATGCTTTGATTGGCTGTCCGCCGAAGCCGTTAAACGTCACATCAAATGTGTCAACCAAGCGCAGCCCATAATCCACCGGATCATAGCGCGGCGAGAGCGGGAAACTTCTCACTTCATCAAGCGTTTGCTTCCAGAATTCATCAAAATCCGCTGGTTCGCTCCGGGGCGGGCAATATGCGCGAAGCTGAGCGAGCGGCATATCAAACATGGGCATGTTGAAATCTCCTTGTCACTGTGACGGAAACAACGGTACAAGGATAATTCCAACTCGGCTGGATGACGACAATTTAGAGGATGTATTTCATCGTGATCGGGAAAAACTAGAACAGCTTCTCTTGCACGGGGGGACGCTTACCGCCGATCAACACATACGGTGCGGCGTTCTCCGGCGCGGCGATGCCGATCTTGCGGAGGTCTGCCAGTTCGACAATTTTTCCCTGCGCCCGCGCCGACCGGGAACACTTCAATCATCATGCTGCGCACCGCTACCCACCGATTGTCACCAAGCTCATCAGTGGATTGTGTATCGCGCTGCTCTTGGCGGCGTTCACTCCGTCCGCCATTCGCCTCTATGTGATCGGATCATCGACCTTCGGCGCAGCCGTGCCCTACGA
>CALBRY010000098.1 GCA_937927665.1 uncultured Chloroflexota bacterium | reverse complement strand
TTTTGTTGCCCTTCTCCCCTCCTTGCGCCAGCGGGGAGGGGTCGGGGGAGGGGTTCCCCTTACTCCGAAAGCTGCATCGAAAGCGCAATCGCGTTCATCACCTGAACTTGCGCGTCAAAATTGCCCTCAAGCGCCAGCGTCGCAAATGAGCCATACACGCCGTCACCATAATCCACAAAATAAACGAGCGCTTCCAGCGGCTGCGTATCCTCACCAATCCGCACCACGAACTTCACCGCGACTCCCGCATGTCCCGCAAGCGTGATCCGGTAAACCTCTGTATCCGATGCTTGAACATCATCCGGCACGATAAGCTCGCTCAATGCGGCTTCAAACGAACTAATTCCCTCAAAACCGACCGCCAGCGCATCGGCATCGATCACACCCGCCCAATCCGCGATCGCAAACGGATCGCCGATCAGAACGTTGTACGGCGAAACATTATTCGGCAGGTCACTACCGCTCGAAGAATCAAGCCGAACCGTGATCGCCGATCCACCGTTATGACTCGTCGAGCTTTCCTCATACGTCAAGCCTTCAGGCATCCCGAACGCGAACAAATCCCCGCTGGCGATAAACTGATTCGGGAGCTCAACCTGAGACTCGATCACGACCGCTTCGCCCGATGCGATCGGCGCTTCTGGTGTCGCGTCGTCAACTTCGGGGGGCAGTACGCCGCCGCACGCGCTGATCATCGGATCAAGAAACGTTTGAACGGTGGTGAGCAGTTCTGCTGCACGCGCCTGATCGCCGTCCCTCATCGCCGCTTGTGCCGCTTGCAGCGTGGTGATCACGAGTTCAAGCAGTTCAGGGTCACAGGTATCTTGCGCCGAGGTCACAAATGCGCCGCCAAACAGCAGCACAAAAACCAGCAAAACCGAAATTCGCATTGTTCGCATCAGTGGAGTCTCCTGATTCTCAACCAATATCTATCAGGAGTCATTGTCGTATATGACGCACAAACGCGCTAGAACGCGGCGGTTAACCCATCCTTGCGCGGATCGCTTCCGCCGAATAACACACCTGTTTCCGGGTCACGGCGGATGATCTGCCCATCACCGAACAAGCCGCGCCCGAATCCGCTCACAGGGCGCACATGATGACCCCGATCCACCAGCGAAGCCATCGTCGCAACCGGAATCCCTTCTTCAAGAGCGACGACCACAGGCGCATCGTTTTCCGACGCCGGGTAAGTCGGCGGAATATCGAGCGCATCCAAACACCAGCGCGGGCGATCCAGCGCCGTTTGCGGATCAAGATCCTCATCAATCATGCCGCTGATCACCTGCACATGACCCTGCGGCTGCATAAATCCGCCCATCACACCAAACGAAGCCCACAGCTTATCATTTTGAATCGCCATGCCGGGGATAATCGTGTGATACGGGCGTTTGCCTCCCGCAAGCTCATTCGCGTGACCGGGTTGGAGCGTAAAACACGCGCCGCGATTTTGCAGGAATACGCCCGTCCCGTCCGCGACGATCCCCGATCCGAATCCCATATACAGGCTGTTGATGAACGAACACGCGTTACCCTCGCCATCCGCCGTCGATAAATACACCGTATTCGATCCGCCAAACGGCGTACCATAGCTGATCGGCTCAATTGCCCGCCCGCCGATCATCGCGCGGCGGCTTGCCGCGTAATCATCGCTCAAAAGCCCATCAAGCGGCGCGGGATGCGTGCTCGGATCAGCGATATACTCGCGCGCGTCCGCGAACGCCAGCCGCATCGCTTCGATCATCACATGCAGTTGACCCGGATCATCCCAGCGGCGCGCCCCCACATCGAACCCATTCAAAATATTCAGCGCGATCAGCGCCGCCAGCCCTTGACCATTCGGCGGGCATTCATACACATCAATTCCGCGATAATTCACGCTGATCGGCGTTTCCCATGTCGAAGTATGCGCGGCTAAATCCTCGTGCGTGATCACCCCGCCGAGCCGCTGCACCGTCCGCACAATTGCATCCGCGACCTTGCCCGTATAAAACGCTTCTTTGCCGCCCTCCGCGATGAGCTGAAGCGTGGCAGCCAATCCGCGCAGCACAACCACATCCCCGGCGCGCGGCGGGCTGTCATTCGGCAAATACTCGAAAGCATTCGGCGCATTTCTCAAAAATCCCGCGTTACGCTGCCAAGCCGCTCCATACACCGGATGCACCGGAAAACCCGCATACGCATAAAAAATCGCATCTTCCAAAATCGTGCTGAGCGGCATCCTGCCGTATCGTGCGATCAAATCCACCCATCCGGCGACCGCTCCCGGCACAGTGACCGCATGCGGCGACCGCGCCGGAATCTGCCGCAGTCCTTGATCGCGCAGCATTTCCGCGTTCAGCGCCGCCGGAGCGCGTCCGCTTCCGTTGAGGGCGGTCACGGTGCGCGTTTTCGCGTCGTAATACAGCGCGAACATATCCCCGCCGATTCCCGTCGATGCGGCTTCCGTCACATTCAGCACAGCGGCGGCGGCGACCGCTGCATCAGCCGCGCTCCCACCCTGCCGCAGAATATTTAATCCCGCCTGTGAAGCGAGCGGGTTGCTCGTGGCGACCATACCGCGCCGCCCAACCACCATCGAACGGCGCGTGTTAAACGTGAACTCAATCGGTTTCATCGTGTAAGTCCTTCAAGCAAAATCAATAATCAGACGCTAAGCCGCAAAGAAACCATCTGAATCCTTTGCGCCTTTGCGTCTTAGCGCCTTTGCGTTGATGTTCTTCTCTCTGCGTTCTCTGCGGTTCAAATGCCCTTGATCAACCCGTACGCCGCGGCGAGAATCTGCACCGGATGCACAGACGCTGCACCCGTCGCGTGTGTGATCTGCCAGCGGCACGTTTCGCTGTCGCAGATCGCCGGATTTTCCACCCCGGCGGCGCGCACCTGATCAAACAGCGGTTTCCCTACATCCATCCCAATCTGATACTTCTCGACCTTGTAGCCGTAAGTCCCCGCGATCCCGCAGCACGCCGCATCCGCCAATTTCACCCGCAAGCCGGGGATCAGCGCAAACAAATCCAGCGCGGGCTGACCCATGTTGTGCGCTTTTTGTTGGCATGGCGCGTGATACAAAAGCTCCGGCACATCGAGCGCCTGAAAATCCGTTTTGAGTTCGCCGCGCCGGTGCAGCATGAGCAAAAACTCGCTCAAGTCATACGTGTTTTCCGCGACTTTTTCGCGCTCCGGGTGATCGACCTGCAAAATTTCGCGGTAATCCGATTTCAAACTCAGCGTGCAAGACGTAGACGCACCCACGACCGGGATTCCCATCTTCACGAACGGCGCGAGCTTATCAAGGTTGCTGACCGCGCACGACCGCGCCGCATCAAATTCCCCGTTCGATTGCATCGGCAGACCGCAGCAGTTCTGTTCCGGCAGCAGCACATCAAAGCCGTTGTGCGCCAACACCATGACAGCGGCTTTGCTCACATCAGTTTCGAAATAATTCCCCGCGCATGCGTGAAAATACGCCACCTTGCCGCGATACGGTGTTTCGGCGTTCGGCTTGTGACGTTTGAACCACAAACGGAACGGCAGCCCTTTCCACTTGGGCAGCGGCGCATCGCGGTGAATCCCGATCACTTTTTCGACGATCACACGCGCTGGACGCAGTCCCGCGCCCCAGTTCACCAGCGGCGTGAACCGCCATCCGAGCTGCCCCATCAATTCCGAGCGTCCTAAAATGCGGTTGCGGAGCGGAATTTTGCCATCATAAAGGGCTTCACGGGCGCGGGCGTTCATCTCCATCACTTTGACTCCGTGCGGGCATACCATCGAACACATGCCGCACCCGGAGCAGTAATCGACACTCGCATCCGGTGACTCTGCGCCGCGTTCCCCGTTCATGCGGAATCGCTGCGCTTGGGGACCTACTGTTTTTGGACCGGGGAATAAATTGGTGACGGGTTCAACCGGACACGCCGCCGTACAAATATTGCACTTAACGCACAAATCCGCCGTGAACTGCACATGGTCGTAATTCACAGGGATGTCATCAAACGTGATCATGGGATCAGACATGATTTCAAGTAGTTTTTTCCAACGTTGGGGCGGATTATAACGCGCTTCACTGGAGCGCGAATAACCGCGCAATAAATCGGATGCGTCACACCATCGCTCCACCGTATCATAGAAAAGTTGTGCGACACATACGCATCTCGCATGCGGTTCAAGATGGTGCTAGACGCACCCTACCTGACGAGCGCACAATTAGCTCGTAATTCACACAGTTCAACCGAAAAGGCAAAGCATGTCACGTCGAGATTGGCTTCAATTGACGCTGTTGGGCGCAATCTGGGGCGCGTCCTTCCTGTTCATTCGTATTGCAGCGCCGAGCTTTGGCGCGTTCGCGCTCGTAGCGACCCGCACCCTCGTCGCGGCATTCGTACTGATCGGGTACGCGCTGATCACCCGCCAGCCCTTTCTCGCGCAAATCCGCGAGCGTTGGGTTGGGTTTCTCGTGCTTGGCTTGCTCAACAGTGCCCTGCCGTTTACCTTGATCACCAGCGCCGAACTCACCTTGACAGCACAAATGGCGGCGATCCTTAACGCGGCGACACCGTTTTTCGCGGCGCTTACTGGCGCACTCTGGTTTCATGATCCCCTCACCCGTAAAAAAGTGGGCGGAATCGCATTAGGCTTGTTCGGCGTCGTCCTCGTCGTCGGTTTAAGCCCTATTCCGCTGGAATCCGCCGTGCTGATTGCCGTGCTCATGATGATGGGCGCATCGCTGGGTTATGGCTTTAGCTCAAATGTGACCAAGGTGCATTTTAAGCACGTCTCGCCGATCAGTCTGGCGATCGGGCAGAATTTCGCCGCCGGAATGATCCTCCTCCCGCTGGCGATCCTGAATCCGCCGCAGGCTGAAATCCCGACGAATGCGCTGTTTTCCGTCCTTGCGCTGGCGATCATCTCAACCGCCGTCGCCTACTTGATCTCGTTCAGCTTGATCAAGCGCGTGAGCGCAACCAGCATGACCACCGTGACCATGCTTGTGCCGTTCTTCAGCGTCTTGTGGACAGCGTTGTTCTTGCACACAGATGAAATTGGAATCGGTCAAATCGTGGGCTTGTTGGTGATCGTCGTCAGCATCACCTTGATCACCAATACGCGCTTGCCATTCGTGGATCGCCTGCTCGGTCGGCGGCGTGAACCCGAAATCACCCCCGCCTAACAGACGTATGCGGATGTTGTAACCCGCCCCTCAATCCCTGTCCTCCGGGTTGCGATGTTCTTCTCCCCTCCCTGCGAAAGCGGGGAGGGGTCGGGGGAGGGGTTGCTTCCCCGCTCAACCTGTAGGGACAGGGCATGCCCTTCCTTGCGACCGCACATGCCCTCTTTAGCGAGTGCTTTTGCTTGCTCCCCTCTCCGAATTCGGGGAGGGGAGACGAG
>CALBRY010000097.1 GCA_937927665.1 uncultured Chloroflexota bacterium | reverse complement strand
CTGCTTGAGGTTGCGGAGGGCGTTTCCCATACGCGCCCAACTCTGCGCGTGGGCGGGCATGACCTGTGTCACTTTTTCGAGGATAGGAACGGCTTCGGCATAGCGCCCCATCAGCGAGAGGACGTTGCCCTGATTGTACCAGCAGTGCCAGACGTAATCGTCCTGAATTTCGGCAGCGCGATTGTAGCAGTTGAGCGCGTCTTCCAAGCGACCCATGCGTTCGAGGACGATGCCCTTGCCGTTGATCGCCCATGCGTAATCCGGTTGTAGGCGAATGGCGCGATCATACGCGGCGAGCGCGTCTTCATAATGCTTGAGATAACGCAGCACTTGTCCGAGTTTCGCCCAACTGTACGCATGTTCCGGGTTGATCCGCACCGCTTCCTGAGCGGGCTGTTCGGCTTCTTCGTACTGGGTGAGTTCAACCAGCATTTCGGTGAGGTTGTACCAGTGCCAGACTTCGTCGGGTTGGTAGCGCGCCGCCCGTTTGAACGCCAGCAGTGCTTCTTTGTGCTGACCAAGCGCTTTCATCGCCAAGCCGTAGCCGTTTTGCGCCCATGCGTAGGTCGGATCGAGGTCGATCGCTTGTTGATAGGCGTGCAGTGCGCTCGAAAAATCGTGCATCAAGCGGTACACCTGACCGAGTTTCGCCCAGCTATTCGGGTGCAGCGGATCGAGCTTGAGCGCCTGTTTGAGGAGTGCGACAGCTTCTTCATAACGCCCGGTATTCTGGAGCGCGTCGGCTTGGTTGTACCAGTTCCATACGTCGTCGGGATCGATACGCGTGGCAGTTTGGTAGCATTCCAGCGCGTCAAGCGGCTGTCCCATACGCTCAAGGACGATGCCTTTTCCCTTCCACGCCCACGCATACCCCGGTTGAATCCGCAGCGATTCGTCATAACAGGCGATTGCCGCTTCATAGCGGTTGAGCAAGCGCAGCGTGCGTCCTTTACGCGCCCATGCCCAAGCGTAATCCGGCTGAAGCGCAATCGCTTGATCATACGCATCGAGCGCTTCTTCCAGCTTGCCCAGTTCTGTCAGCGAATAGCCTTTGTCCATCAGTTCACGGGCTTCGAGTGCTTGCGCCGTGATTTCGAGCGCGGGTTCTTCACCTGTCACATCGCCAAAGATTGAACTCAACTCGTCCACAATTTCCGTCCATGATGCCGGACGGTTTGCCGGGTCTTTTTCGAGACAAGCCATGATCAGCGCTTGCAAGCGCGGCGGTAGTGTCGCGGCGGCGGCAACCTCAAATGAGGGGCGCTCGTGTAGATGCGCGTGAATCCACGCCTCCATCTTTTTGACCGGGAAAATATGCTTACCGACGAGCATCTCATACACGAGGCAGCCGAACGCATACAGATCGGAACGCATATCAACCGCGCTTGAACGCGCTTGTTCCGGTGACATATAAGGCGCTGTCCCGATGATCGCACCGACGCGGGTTAGGCGTTCATCTGCCGGGGCGCGGCTGGCGCGTTCGAGTTCGATCAGCGGCGGCAGATCAACCAGATCGAGCGAGCGCACCAAACCAAAATCCGTCACTTTGGCGATTCCGTCGTGTGTAACGAGAATATTGGCGGGTTTTAGATCACGATGAACCAAGCCGGGGATGCGCTGTGTGGCGTGCTGCATACCAGAGGCGATATGCAAACCAAACTCGATCGCATGGCGGACGGTCAGCCGCTTGTGTTCGATCCAACTGCGGAGGTCAGCTTCTAAGCCTTCCGGTCCGCTGATATGCTCCAGAATGATATGCGGGCGTCCGGCGATATTTTGCACCAACCGCGCCTGCACAATGTGGCGGTGCTTTTCAAGCCGAATCCATGTAAATGCTTCTTGTTGAAAACGGGCGACAGCGCGCTCATTTTCGAGAAATTTGCTCTGGAATGTCTTGAGCGCGACGGCTTCGCGCTGTGTGTGATCGTAGCACAGATAAACCACGCCCATCCCGCCGCGCCGTACATCCGCGACTTCGTAGCGCGTGTCGATCATATCGCCGATGCGAAATTCTCCGCCGACCGGATCAACTGCACGGCGCGCACGAGCACCCGGTGATCGCCGCTTGAGTGCATCGTTTTCCAGCGATGACAGCGAATTTGCGGGGTCTTCTTCGCGGTGCGTTTCGCTTGCGCCGCCATCACCCACCGATCCAAAGATGCGCGATTCGCCTTTTTCCTCGCTCACATCGCCATACGTGATCAGGTTATTTTGTTCGATGCGCGGTGGCGCGATCGTATTGCCGTCGGAGTTCATCGCTCCCGGCATGTCAAAACTTCCGGAGAACACAGAAAATTCCGGCGCATCAGTCGGGTTGGCGAACTGCGTTTGTTCAAGCGAGTCGCCCATGCTGTTGGTGTTCACGCTCGGCTGAAGCATCGACGGGCGCAGATACGCCGCCAAAAGTGTCCCCAACTGAGCATCGCTCAAACTCATTTCGGACGATCCGATCGTGAGTTCGCTCTCGCTCATCTGCGAATCGGTATGATCGTCCTTAACCGAGATCATCGTTTCGTTGTGCAGTTCAGAAATATCGTCGTCGCCTTCGTCATCTTCGGCAGCAGCCCACAAAGCGACGGCGATATTCCGGCGCGTCGGGTAAAGCTGTGCCGTATCCGCGACCCAATCAATAAACTGGTTGATGGCGCGGTGCGCCGTCAAGCGGTCAACATCATGACGTGCGCGTTCGGCGGCGCGGCGGTACGCCATCAACGTTTTGCCGACATAAAACACTAGCAGACGGTGATCCGATGTGAGACTGCGAAGTGCGCAGAGATCGCCCAATGCGAATAGATCATCAATTTCATCGCGGCGCAGTGCAGCCCGACCGAGCCGCCGAATTTCAGGATCGGCATCGGTTGCAAAAACATCGCGTTCATCCAGTGGGTGCGGGATACGCAAGAGCTTCCGCGCTTCCGCGCTCTGGATGGATAAGGGAGTACGTCCGGTCTGTGGAGGGGTCATGATCGTGCTAATTCTCACACACGGGCAGATGAGAACTCAAGCATCCCTCTTTCTTTATCGACCTCGACAACAATCGTATCGCCGGGATTAAACGCGTCTTCAACGATACGGGCGCTCAGTGGTCGGGTGAGCAGACGTTCGATAGCACGGCGGAGCGGACGCGCACCGTTGACGGGATCATAGCCCCGGCTCAGGATCATTTCACGCGCGCCGGTGGTCAGTTCGAGATTGAGCCGCTGTTCTTCCAACCGTCTGCGAAGCTCATCGAGTTGAAGTTCGAGAATCTTCGCCAACGTGTCCGGATGCAGCGAGCGGAACGTGACAACTTCATCGACGCGGTTGATAAATTCCGGTCGGAAGAAGCGTTTCAGGTGAGCGCTGTAATCGGGTAAGTGATCCGCGCCGCCAATAAAACCGAGCGATTTTCCGGTTTCTTCCGTGCCAATATTGCTGGTCATGATGAATACAGAATTGCGCGCATCAACGACTCCGCCGTGTGCGTCGCTTAAACGTCCTTCATCGAAGACTTGCAGGAAAATATCAAATACTTCCGGCGCAGCTTTTTCGACTTCATCCAATAAGACCACGGTATACGGACGGCGGCGCAGTCCATCGGTAAGCTGTCCGCCGCGTTGTGCATCTTTGTAACCGGGCGGCGCACCGATCAAGCGCGCGACGGTGTGCGCGTCGTGAAACTCCGACATATCCAAGCGGAGCATCGCATCCTCGCTGCCGAACAGGAAATTGGCGAGCGAACGCGCAAGCTCAGTTTTGCCGACGCCGGAGGGACCCAAGAATAGGAATACCCCGATCGGGCGGTTCGGATCTTTCAACCCGGCGCGTGCGGTCTTGATCGCTGCCGCGACGGTGCGAACCGCTTCATCCTGTCCGATCACGCGGCGCAGCAGAATATTTTCGACTTCCGAAAGACGGCGCTTCTCGTCTTTGGTGAGTTCACTGATCGGGATACCCGTCCAATCGCTCAAAACAGCGGCGATCACTTCCATACGCACTTCGTTAGGCGCTGGATCAGGCTCTTCATCCGGCGTGATCGTGCGGATCACGACGCGGGCGCATGCTTCGTCAAGCAGATCAAGCGCTTTATCCGGCAGACGGCGATCGGGTAGATAACGCACGGACAGCCGCACCGCCGCATCCAGTGCTTCCGGTCGGATCGTAACACTGTGATGCTTTTCAAGCCGTTCGCGCTGTCCCATCAAAATCTTGAGCGTGTCATCTTCGCTCGGTTCTTCGATGTCAATCGGGCGGAAGCGTCGGTCAAGCGCGGGGTCTTGTGCGATTGCGCGCCGGTATTCCTCGTGCGTCGTCGCGCCAATACACACGATTTCGCCGCGTGCCAGCGCCGGTTTGAGGATGTTCGCCGCGTCAAGATTGCTGTCAATCGTATCGCCTGCGCCGACGATGGTGTGTATCTCGTCAATGAACAGGATCACGTTACCAGCCGTGCGCGCCTCATCGACAATACCGATCAACCGCTCCTCGAATTGACCGCGCAGTGATGTTCCTGCGACCAGTGTCCCGATCTCGATCTGCACGACACGCTTATCAAGTAACGATTTGGGCGCGCTTTTATCGTAGATCGCGTATGCCAGTCCCTCAACGACTGCCGTCTTACCAACTCCCGCATCACCGAGCAGCAGCGGATTATTCTTCTTGCTGCGTGCCAGTGTGCGAGCGACGGCACGAATTTCATGCTCACGGGCGATGGCAGGACCAATCTTGCCATCAGCGGCTTGCGCGGTCAGATCGCGCCCGTATTTATCCAGCAGGGGAGTCGGGTTTCGTCCACCAGAGGATACGCCGCGTGGAATAGCGACATCGCTGGACGAGAACCGGAACGGATCATCCGGCAGCGAATCTTCAAGATCAGAGAAATTGAGTAGATCGTCGTCGCTGTCTACATGAATCTCTGACGGCAGCGAATCCGGGATCGGATTGGCGAGATCGCGCTCATAAGCGTCATTGTGGAGACGGCGCAGCCAATGTTCAACGCGGAAACCCATTTCTTGCAGCTTGCGTACCGGAACGCTTTCGCCTTCCTCAAGCAGTGCCAGCAGCAAATGAGCGTCATCGACATCTTCGCTTTCGTCGCGGTCTGCAATGAAGATGGCAATTTGCAGAACCATCGCCGCGCGCGGGGTCAGCGGCAGCACTTCGGTGATGCTGCCTTCACCTGAACCGAGTTCGCGCCGGATTTCGGCACGCACATTGCGCGGGTTAAGTTGGGCGCGTCGCAAAAGCTGTGATGTCGCGCCATCCTCGCGCTTCGTCATGGCGATGAAGAAATGTTCCACGCCAATATAGGCGTGCTGCAAACGTCGCGCTTCCTCGGCGGCAGCCGCAATGTGAGGAGCGCAGCGCGATCGCAGTTCTTTTTCGGGAATATCGGGCGGTATAGTCACGTCAGCCCAACCTTTGATCCGTGTAATTCGTTCAACTACAGAACAAGCGTTTATCGTTCGTGTTTCAATCCAAGATTTGCCCAAGTATAGCGCAAGTCGTTTTCAAACCCATCGGCTGACGTAATTTCTATTCTCGCCTGAACTGACCTTTGTCCGTTTTGAGGGATGGGGTTGGTGCGCTATAATGTCGGCATGTTGGGGAATGTGCGGCACAAGGCATAACGTAGGAATTTCATGGCGCTCACCGATCCGCTAATCGGACGCATGTTAGGCGATTACCGCGTGATTGATATTCTCGGTCGCGGCGGAATGGCGCGAGTATACCGGGGATATGATCCGAAGCTGGAGCGGTACGCCGCCATCAAGGTGATCGACTCTGCGCTGTTAAGCAATCAAGAATCCGAAGAAGAATATCGCGCCCGCTTTCGCCGGGAAGCGCGTGCCATCGCACGCTTAAGTCATCCCAACATTGTCAGTATTTTTCAGTATGGCGAAGTCGAAGCCCTGTACTACATGGCGATGAACTTCATCGAAGGGCGCGATTTAGGACAAATTCTCAAGGAATATGCGACCTACAACCAGCGTATTCCTGTGGAGCAGGTGCTGCGGATCGTGACGGATACCGCATCCGCGCTCGATTACGCGCATTCCGGCGGCGTGATCCACCGTGACGTAAAACCATCGAATATCATGGTTACGCCGGAAGGACGCGCCGTCCTGACCGATTTCGGATTGGCGCTCAGTGTGCCGGAAGGTTCGATCGGGAATACGTTCGGCAGCGCGCATTATATCGCGCCGGAGCAGGCGGTTTCGTCGGCTCAAGCTGTCCCGCAAAGTGATTTGTATTCGCTGGCAATCGTCCTGTATCAAATGCTTACCGGACGTGTGCCGTTTGATGATCCCAGCGCGATGAGCGTTGCCCTCCGCCATATCAGCGATGCGCCGCCGCCGCTCCGCAATTTCGCGCCGGATATTCCCGCTGGTGTGGAACAAGTTGTTCTTAAAGCGCTCGAAAAAGACGTAAAACGCCGCTACAACGATGGTCAAACGCTGGTGCGCGCACTCGAAACGGCGTACGCGCCGTTTCTCGGTTATTCGCTCAGTCGTCCGCCTAACCAAACGGGAACAACGCCACTTTTAAGGCGCTTATCGACCGACGAATTCGCAAAAGCAAATTCGACCGGACAGTTTCCCGCAGTCGAGCATCCCACATGGTCGGAGAGTGTGCCGCTTCAAGCGCGCAGCACAGATACATCTTCTAGGGCGTCTTTGCTGCTTGCACGCGCCGAGTCGCTGACATCCAGACCTCAACCCTCAAAACCGAAGCAGCCGAAGCGTCAAACTTCACCTTTGCGGTTGATCGCCGTGATTCTGCTGCTGATCGCAATTGCGGCGGCGGCGCTGTTCATCTTGACCAATACACCGCCGGATAGTTCGGGCGGGGGAGACGGCACCGCGATTGCAGCGGGAGAGACCCTCCCCGTGGGCATGGATCAAACCGAGGAACCGACGGAAACACTGCCGCCGACCGAAGTCACGCCGCCAACCGATACCGCCATACCGGGCGCTGATTCGGATACACCTGAACCAACCGCGATCCCGACAGAAACCCCGACGCGCTTACCAACCGTTACGGTGACGCCGATCGGGAATCTTTTGCCTGACCCGATCACCAGCGAAACGCCGACGCTTTCGCCTGATGCGCCGATTGTGTTGATCTATGACACGTTCACGCTGTTGCTGCAAAATCGTTCGAATGGTTCTGTGAATGTCAGCGGAATTTCGTTTGTGCGGTTGAATCAGTTGGGCTCGCCGATCACGTTCTCGGTGAACGACTGGGATCCGGTGACGCGCTCCGGTTCCTATGTGATGCCGAGCGGCGGATGCTATCACGTATGGCTGATCTCGCAGCAGTTCCAAGAGGTGCCGCCGCAGTGTTCAGCGCGGTTTGGATGGGAAGCAGTCGGCACAAACCGCCAATTCTGGATCAGCAGCGAACCGGGGGCAACCTTTGAAGTCAGGCGGGGCGGTGATGTGCTGGCAACCTGCCCGACGAATGCCGGGCAGTGCAGCTTTACGCCTTAAGGCGGTGTGCCGATTAATGTCGCGGTGGGCGGCGCGGTCGCGGCGGGAACACTGCGCGGATCGCTGGCGACACTGGCGATCAAGATCGCCGTCGAGATCAGCAGCGCCAGCGCGAACAGCATGATCAACCGGATCGAACTGCGGCGGCTTGCGCCGATATTCCCCGCACGGCGTTCGGCTAACCGCGTCGAAACATCCACGCGGGCGCGTCGATCCGATGCACGGGCAGGGGGGCGCTCACTCCGTATTACACGATCGCCTAACCGCGCATGATCGATCAACCACGAATGCAGTAATCCACCGTTCAAGCGAATTTCGCCGGGGTCTAGAATCACCGCCTCGCTGTATTCCAACCCGCGCACCGCCGCGTTGATCGATACCAGATCGAGCGGATAATCTGTCTCTACCAGCCAACTTTCGATCCGTTCTGCGGTGATCGGCGTGCCGGGATCGCTCTGGGTGATGCTGCTGATCGCGGTCAGGGTCAAGCGCTCGTTGG
>CALBRY010000096.1 GCA_937927665.1 uncultured Chloroflexota bacterium | reverse complement strand
GATGACGAACGCGGTGAAGGCGAAGTTGGTGACGATCACCAGCACGATCGGCAGGACGAGCGGCAGAAAATAGCGTCCGGTCGGGTCAAAGCTGAAGCGTGACGCGAGATACACGATCGAAAAGATAATCACCAGCGCGGCGATCATCAGCCGCCCATGTGACGTGAGCGCCGTTTTTCCGCGAAACACACGAGTCGCCGCGTAAATCACGATCAGCGCGCACACCAAGCCGATCGGCGCAGCAAAATAGCTCGGAAACCACGGGAAACGCATCCCGATCAAAGTCGGCAACCCGATGAACAGATAGCCGATCAACCGCTCACCCAACGGCAGCGAGAACACATCCGTTCCGGCGAAATCGCCTCCCGGCGCTGATCCGGTCAAAAAGGCGAGCGGTGCGAGATCGTTTTGCAGCGCGAACACCCACCACGGCGCAGCGCCGATCACAAAGCCCGCCGCGCCGAGCAGCACCCCCCACCGCATCGGCGCGAGTGCGCCCCAGAACGGTCGAATTCCTTCAATCAAGCCGCGTGTCGAAACACCCCGGCGAAATCGTGCGGCGGATCGGATTGGCTCGTAAAGAATCAGCAGGATCGCGGTGAGCGCGTACACCGCGATCAGCGCATTCACCCACCAGCCGATCCCGACGACAAGACCGAGCGCGAACCAGCGCCACCACGAGCGCGCATGATCCCCCGCCAGATCGAGCGCGAGAATCAGCGTCAGATTGCCGAGCAAAAGCGACTCGTTGTAGCCGCCCAATGTCGCGGCGGAATACGTCGCAAACAGCACAGACGGAATCGCAAGGATCAGCCCTGTGGCGGAAGCCGTGACGCGATCATGCGTGGCTTTCCATGCCGCGATAAACCCCGTCCCGACGATCAGCAGGTAAAGCGTGCCCTGCACGATGCGGATCGCCGTCACGGTTTGACCGAACACCGCGAACCCGATCGCGTTGAACCACGCATCGAGCGATCCCATATACGCTTGACCGTAGAAGAACGTCGGGCGCGCCCCGTCGAGAATGTGCCGCGCCATCAACGCGACCACCGCTTCATCAGAGTGAAACGAAACCGTATTTGAGGCGATCAACAGGACGCGCCCGATCAGCGCAGTCACGAGGACAAGCATCAACAGTGGGAGCGGGGCGGCGCGTTTCATGGGGGCGTGAGGCTCTCCTGAATCATGATGAGGGTTTGTCGCAGCATCTCGGCATCGTGTGAAGCGCCGCTCAAGTAAATCGTATCGCCATCGAGCGCCGCTTCTGCGGTCTGGGTGACTCGTTCGCCGCAGTCATCACGAAGCGCGGGGGATTCGACAGGCTCAACGCTGACGATGATCACAACGCAGTTATCCGGCGCGGCAGTCGTCACGAACGGCGGCTGATCTGCCGGACTGAGGATCGCCCGCCAGCCAATCGGATAATTCATCGAAAAAGCAGACGTGATCACCCGCCAGCTAAACACCTGCGCCGGATCTCCCGGTGTCGCATCAAGAATCGCAGGGGTTTCGGCAGGAATGCAGGCGGAAAGAAAAACAAAGAGCATCAACGCAAAGACGCAAAGACGCAGAGGCGCAAAGCATGTCCCCTGTTTTTTGCCCTCAACCCTCCCCGCCTGCGTGAAAGAGGCGGGGGAAGGCACACCCACAATCAACGGAATCTTCTTCGCGTCTTTGCGCCTTTGCGCCTTTGCGTTAACGTTTTTTTCTCCGCGATCTCTGCGGTTCAAGTCCTTACGGCGCGGCATTAGGCGCTTCCGGGTTGCCAATCAAGTTTTGCGCGCGCCCGTCGGTGCAGGAAATCCACCCCGCCCATCCGTTGATCAAATAGCGATCCTCAAGCGGTTGGACGCGTACAAACACGCACATCCCCACCTGTCCCAAGCCCTGCTCATACTGCGCGACAACATCGATGTTCCAGCCGCCGAACGCATCTTCCGTCCCGCTCACGATCGCGCTCACGAACGCGCCCCACTCATCCGGGATCAACACGTTCAAACACGTGGCGATCTGACCCTGTGGGCAGTTGGTGGCGACCCATTCGCGCAGCAGCGGATGAAGCAGCCGCTGCACGGCGAGATTATCCTCGCGCCCCACCGCTTCGATGAACTGCACAGCGGCAGACAGCGCGGCGGGGTTCGGCGTTGGCGTGGGCAGCGGTGTTTCGGTCGGCAGCGGCGTTTCGGTCGGGGCAAGTGTTGCAGACGGAATCGGCACATCCGCGAGTCCGCTCAGGTTGACGCGGTTCGGCGCTTCGGGGTTGCGCTCCATATCGCGCGAAAGCGGATCGGCACAGTGAATCCAGCCCGCCCAACCCGCAACTTTCCACGTATTGTCCGGCTGTTTTTCGACGCGGTTATAGATACAAATGCCGCTGAAGCCGACGCCCTGCTCATACGTGGCGATCAATTCGACATCATACGCATTCGCGCCATCGGGGGCGGCGCGCCGGAAAACGACGCTGATCAAATCGCCCCATTCGGGATCGGCAAGCCGCCCCAAACACGACGCGATCCCATCCGGGCAGTTGATCCCCGCCCACTGCACCGCCGCCGCGCTCAGTTCAGCCGATGCCGCCGCATTATCGCCTACACCGACAGCGCGCGAAAAATTCAGCGCCGCCGCGTAAGGCGGAAAGCCATCCGGGTTTGAACTCGCGCTAATCAGCAGAATCACAAGGAGGATCACCACCAATACTGCGCCGCCGATCAAAATCAATCCACGTTTGGAGCGCATCACTTCGCCTTCTCCTTTTCCCGTTCTTTCAGGATGCGATCACGCGCATCACGCAGCGTATCGCGCATACGAGCGCTTTCGCGCAGAAAATCGACCTTCTGCATCCCATGCTTGCCGGGAATATTCATCATCTCTACGCACACAGCGCTTGAATAACCGCCGCCGATCAGGTCAGCGACGACATGCGCCACATCAACTTTGCCTTTTTCCCACGTCGTTTGAAGCTGATTTTTCGCTGCCTGCCGTATTTGAATATGGCGCGCATGCGGCAGCAGACGCAAAATCTCATCGTGCTGTATGTTTTGACACACCATCTGTGCCCAATCGATCGTAATCCGCAAACCGGGGACAGTTTCGATGAGTTTCAGCGCGGCAGTTGGGGTCGCCGCCATCGAATCAAGATGCGGCTCAATACTGAGCGGAATCTGTACTGCTGTCGCCGCCTCGGTCATCTCGCGCAGAGCTTCGGCGGTGCGGTCGAATGCGCCTTTATCTTTGGCGATCACCCCCGGCGAAACTGTGATCCCCGGCGTTTTGAGTTCCGCCGCGAACGGCAGCAGCGCCTTAAATAGATCAATATCCTTGCGCTGCCGCTCCTCATCTGCTAACGAAATGCGCGGCAGCATCAAATAGAGATCGGCAAGCTGTAAGTCGTTGATCACCAGTTCATCGCGGATTTCTGACGCGGTGCGCGCTGCTTGCGCGACGGCGCGGTTGGTCGGAAACCCCGCACCCGTCCCGATATCCGCATAGCGAAAACCGAGCCGCCCGATCGTGCCTAGCGCTTCGACCAGCGTCAGATCATGAAATGCCCACGTATGACAAGAAAAGTACATGGAACGCCCTTACGTTGGCGAGTGCAAACACCTACAGCAGAAGAACACAAAGGAACTCTCCGCTTTTCTTTGCGTTTCTTTGTGACTTTAAGGCGATTTGCCGTTCTTCGCTCGTCTTTTTTAACCGATGCTTTATTTGCAGTATTCTACCCTGTCGATTGTTAAAGTGCAGTGACCAGACCGCGTTATAATGGCGCTGTAAGCCAAAGATGATCACTCGAACAGGACAAGGGAATGACCACCTCTCCGCAGTCGCGGCGCGAAGAACTACGCGCACAGATCGACCAGATTAATCTTCAAATCCTTGAATTGCTGTCCCAGCGCGGTCGCATTGTTCAAGAAATTGACCGCCTGCATCAACAGCTCAATCAGGACTATTACGATCCTCAGCGTGAAGCGCAGATGCTCACCGGGTTGGAGATGGCGAACAAGGGACCGTTTAGCAACGAAACGATCAAAGCGCTCTTCCGCGAAATCTTCCGCGCATCGTTGGCGATGACCGAATCGGCAGGACGCGCCAAGATTCTTGTGCATCGCAAGACGGCGGATGAGCAGACGGTCATCACCCTACCCGATGACGTGACCCGCATCGGTGATGGCAGTTTCCAAGTGATCTCCGGTCCGTGCGCGGTCGAAAGTTATGAGCAGATGGACGAAACCGCCGCCGCGCTGGCACAGCGGGGCGTCAAGGTGCTGCGCGGCATGGCATTTAAACCGCGCACCTCACCCTATGAGTTTCAGGGGTTGGGCGAACCCGGCTTGAAGATTGCGCGGCAGGTTGCCGATAAATACGGCATGGCGATCACCAGCGAAATCATGGATCAAAGCCAGATTCCCATGATGATGGATTACGTCGATATTTTCTGGGTCGGGGCGCGCAATATGCAGAACAGCTTCCTGCTCAAGGCGCTCGGCAAGCTCAACAAACCGATCATCCTCAAGCGCGGACTCGCCGCCACGTTGGAAGAATTCCTGTACGCCGCCGAATACATCGTCAGCAGCGGCAATCCGCAGGTCATCCTGATCGAGCGCGGTATCCGCACCTTTGAAAAATGGACGCGCAACACGCTGGATATCGGCGGGGTTGCGGTGCTGAAATTGGAAAGTCACTTACCCGTTGTGGTGGATATTTCGCACTCCGCAGGGCGGCGCGATATTGCCGTTCCGCTGGCGCGGGTCGCAAAGGCAAGCGGCGCAGATGGCTTGATGGTCGAAGTCCACCCGAACCCGCCCGTCGCGCTCAGTGACGCCAAGCAGCAGTTGAGCATTCCCCAGTTCCATGAATTGATGGATGCCATCGGCAGCGTGATGGAAAGAGCGTAACAACCTTGCAGGCAAGTTAACACAAAGGTGCAAGGACGCAAAGAAGCGTAGATTCGGCTTTGCGGCTTTGCACTTTTGCGTTTATGGGGTTGATCGGTGTTTCTCGGCGGCAAATTGCAGCAAGCGCCATGTGTCCGGCGGCGGATTGTACTGCCCCAAGGCAATCTCGCCGTTTTCGCCCCGTCCGTGAAAATCCGAGCCGCCTGTCGTGATCAAGCCGTAGATCGCCGCCAAGCCGCGCAGTTCTAAACGGGTATTCGCGTCGTTCGCGGGGTGAACCACCTCAACGCCATCCAATCCCGCCGCCACCAAGCGGATCACCATCGCGCGGTATTCAGGAACTTTCGCGGGATGCGCCATCACCGCCGCCCCGCCCGCACTGTGAATCAAGGCAATTGCGGCTTCCGGCGAAAGCCGATCACGCGCGACGTACGCGGGCAAACCGGGACTGAGCCAGCGCGCAAACGCATCAGCGATACTATCCGCATATCCCGCCTCGATCATCGCCCGCGCCACATGCGGACGCCCAATCGCGCCGCCGCGTCTGCCGCTTGCTTCTGCGATTTCGATCACCCGCTCATAACGAATCGACATGCCGAGCTTGTCTAGTTTTTCGACGATCCGTTTTGCCCGCTCTGCGCGATCCTGTCGAAACCGCGTCAGCGTGCCTTGAAGCTGTACATCTTCGATATTCATCCAGTAACCAAGCATATGAACATCGCCGCCGGTATCTTCGGCACTCAGTTCGATTCCCGGCACGATGACCGGATTTTGCAGCGTGGTTCCGGCGATGTGCGCGGCGGTTTGCGCTTCGGCAACGCCGTCTGTCGTGTCATGATCCGTTATTGCGATCACCATCAGGTGTCGATCACGCGCCATCGTCACAAGTTCGGCGGGGGAATACTGCCCGTCGCTGGCGGTGGTGTGCATGTGCAGATCGGTTCGAAGTGAAACACTCATTGGGGGATGCCCGTCGGTCGTAGTGCGAACAGACTCTCATTCTAGCAAGTCGCAAAAAAAGAGCGAAGGTAATCTTCGCTCTTTAGATCATTCGCACTATGTCATTGTGGCTATGCTGCGCTCATATGAGCGGCATAGGGGCTTAACTAGGCGCGTGGGCGCGGTTCGACAATAAACCGAACAGCGGTACGTTCCTGTCCTTCAATATCAACCTCGGTAAAATACGGCGTGCAAACAATATCAATTTCGTCACCGGTAAGATACCCGCGCGCAATTGCCAGCGCCTTGACTGCTTGATTAACAGCACCCGCACCAATCGCTTGCACTTCTGCATAACGGTGTTCGCGTATCACGGCTGCAATCGCACCAGCCACCGCCGTTGAGCGTGATTTTGCCGATACCTTAATGATATCAGCGCGAAGCTGCTCCTCAGGCAGCGTATCCGGTTCATTCAAGAATGCCGTGTTTTCGTCGTCGTAGCGGTCGATCATGAGGTTTCCTTGGTCTCTGCTAATCATGGAAGCAGTAATGGTCGGTCGGATACAAGTGCAGTTCTTTTGCACTCGTCCTAAGTTTATGAGAATGAATTCAGGGCGGGATGGGTATATTGACCTATCTTAATCTTCCGGACGACCCGTTTCCCTCAGATCTTCGAAGAAATAGATGAGAAATTCTTTATGTCTTCGCAATTTGCGAAAGCCGATTCCACCAACTGATCAAAAAATATCCCAATGT
>CALBRY010000095.1 GCA_937927665.1 uncultured Chloroflexota bacterium | reverse complement strand
TCAAACGGGGATCACGGTACATCAGCGACCCATGTATCAGCGTGATCCGCTGGCGCTGGAGCGGCGGCATCCGTTCGAAGTTCAGCTTATCGGCGGCGACTTCGAGCGATCGATACGACACATCCATACCGAGTATCTGTGTAAACTGTGGTTCTTTCAGCAGCAGTGAGAGCAGTTTGCCCTCTCCACAGCCGAGATCGAGCACGCGCTGCGCACCACTGTTCTTGAGCACGGATAGCACCGCGCCCAAGCGCTGCTGATGCAGATTGATTTTGCTCTCCGCAATCGCTTCTTCAGCGTCGCGCTGCACTTCAACCGCATCCACATCCAGCGTTTCGGTGACCAAACGCGCTAACGCTTCACGGGTAAGCGCGTGCACATGGCGCAGATAACGCCGCGTGATTAGCGCCTTCTGCGGGTGATCGCTCAGCCAGCCTTCGCCATGCCGGAGCAGCTTTTCGACCTCATCGTCACCCACGTAATAATGTTTCTCGTCGTCCAACACAGGAATCAGCACATATAGATGAGAGAGTATGTCCGCGAGGCGGATCGTGTGCGTCAGTGTGACGGTGTAATAGGCGCTCTCGCCCCAAGCGGGAAACTGCGAATCAAGCGGGTGATGTTCCACGCTGACCGTGTAACCGAGCGGTTCAAACAGATTACGCAAAAGCGTTTCGCCGCCGCGACAGGGCAGCGCGCTGATTTTCGCCTCAAGCGGAATCGGTGTGTTCGCCAGTTCAGGACGCTCTTTGCAAGTACCCGAAAGCGCGCTTCCGTACACCTGCGCGATGGCAACACTCAGAAGGGACGATGCGGTATATGGACGGTCGTTCACATACTGCTCAAACGCGAAACCCGTGCGCCCATCCCGGCGGACTAACTCAACCGGGTTGATGTCCAGCAGCAGTGCCGCCGTACACCGCTGATCGGTGGCTTCAGGGTAGAAGACGTGCGCTTGACCGTAGTTGAGGCTAAACGTCTGCACCTTCGCCGGATGCTTGTAGAGCAGGTATCCGAGATCGGTCGCGGGTTGATGGGTCGTCGTGATGGTGAGCAGCATGATTGAGTCGCTTCTCTTGAAAGTCTTACTATCATTATATGAGGCTTCTAAGGCTTAGGAAGGGTCAACCTGCAGTCAAGATGGATACGGCGAGAACTTCACAGCACTCGCTCACAGGCTGACACTTGGAGGGAGACACCGCAGCCTAAGCGCCCGCTGGCGGGCATACGCACCATCTGAATGACGAACCCAGGATCTGGTTGTGCAAGTCACGCTGAAGTGTGCCGTATGCGCAATTTATACTATCGATCATCTGCGTCGATGATTCGGCGGATAAACGAATAGTCGATGAAATTTGCATCCTCGCGTCCGAAGCGCACCACCACCATATTCAGCGATGGGATGATGTACAGGCGCTGATTGCCCGCGCCCGCCGCATAGATCACCGTTGGTAAGGTGACACCAAGTTCGATGCCGTCGCTGTCGGTATCTCGCTGTGGATAGATCGCATTCACAACCCGGGTATCGTCGTAGAGCATCCAGAAGGTCAGCCCGTAGACGACATTTGCGCTTGATCCAATAAAGCACTCAGAAAGCGCCGCCGGATCAAGAAGCTGCTCCCCGTTCCACATCCCGTTTTGCAGAATTAATTGACCGTACCGCGCCCAATCGCGGGCAGTAATGCGCCCGCCGCTGGCGAGTGACGGCGTATCGGCGCTGTCACGTGTGATGCTGACTTCCACGCCGAGCGGATCAAGAACGCGCTCGGTCAGATATGCCCATACGTCCCCGCCGTTGAGTTTGCGACGCATGAGTTCGGCAAAGACGTAATAACCAGCGGCACCATAATGAAAGGTTTCGCCGGGAGTGGTCACAAACGGAGTTTCGTTGATGTTTAGCGCGGCATTGTCTGCCAAGCGGCGATAACCTACGCTCTGTAAGCCGCTCGTCAAGCTGAGAAGCTGGCGCACTGTGACGGTGCTCTTAACAGGATCGGATGCCCATTCAGTGATCGTGTCGGCGACCCGTTCATCAAAGCTGAGCAGTCCGTCCTGAATAGCAAGATTGGCAATGGCACACGAAAAACTCTTGGTGCCGCTAGCGAGCAGATGCGGCTCTGCCGGATCATACGTGTTTTGATATTCCTCGAAGATCAGCGTGCCATCGCGATACACCAGAAGGGCATCCCCGCTGATTTCGGCACTGTAATCCGCCGCCGCCTCATAATCTGGATCGTTGATGATAGGTTCTGGTTCGTTGACTTGCGCGGAAGCAGGGATAATCCTGATCGCAAGTAGGAGCGCGCATAAAAGAAAGACAGTTTTCATGAGCATATCCTTTCGGTAGGCCTCGCTAATCATAACGCGGAGTTGTGTTCAGCGCGCTCAAGTATAGTGTTTATATAATGCTCATAGTTACGCGTGCTGACCATTCTGTTCTGTCCAACCCATCGCCGAGAATGCGGCGGTGAAAGAACTTCAGCCATGCATTGGAGTCAACGCTGTCGGGAACGCCTTGAAGGGGTGAATTACTACAGCCCGAGGACTAATGCGCCCGCTCGTGGTTGTAGAACGTGCGATACACGCGCAGGTCTCGGTTGCATCCAATGTGTTATACTTTGAAAAGAGTTCTAGGGGTCAGAAAGGACTATCATGAAAGACTACGTCTGCCTTGTCGGGTTGGATGATGCGGAAGCCGAAGAGATTTGCAGCTTGGTCGATGCGCCAAGCTTCTACCGCGTCACCCTCCCGTCGCTCAAGGTGCAGGCGGGGCAGCTCTGGGTGGAAACCGAAACGCGACCACGCTACCTGCCTGTTCGAAAGCTGGTCTATCATGCGATATACGAGCACGATCTCGATTTCATCACCGGACTCAGTTTCTGGGGTGGAGCGTGCCTGCCTCATCCACGTGGCATGCTCGATCTTCGGCTGAAACTACCCGGGCTGCTGCGCGCCCTCGACCATACACGATTCGGGTTTCCCCGTGAATTTGTCAGCGCGCGTACACCCTTTCAATCGGAGCGCGAATCGGTCGCCAAATGGGGCAACTGGCACTGCGGCGAAAACAAAGAGCGTTTCACCGATTCGTGGATGGGTGAAGAAACCGCCATTGTTGAACCCTTTATCCATGGGAGCGCCGTCCGTGTTGTCATGATCGGTGAACAGGCATGGCAGATCAAGCTGGAAGGTGACAGTTGGCTCAAGTCGATCCATCACGACAGCGCCGATTTCATGGACATCGATCCAGAACTGCTGGATGACACAAGGCGGCTGAAAACCGCCTTCGGGTTGGAAGTGATCGCCAACGATTACATGGTCGGTGAGGACGGACAGCGGTATCTGCTAGAGGTCAACCACATTCCGAACGTCACCCGCTTCCCTGAAATCTGGCGCGCGTACCGCGATTACACGGTTGCATGGCTGAATAGCTGAACTAAGGCGCCAAACTCGTGGGGATGCTTTATCGAATAAACGCCGCGATCGCGTTGAAATACCTCTGCATCCCGATCATCATCAAATCGTTGTGACCCGCGCCGGGGATGCGGAGGATTGTTTTCTTTTCGGCAGGTGAGGCATCGTAGAGCGCCTGTCCGTGCTCAACCGGGAGCAATGTATCCGCTTCACCGTGAATGACCAGCAGCGGCAGCATCACCGAGCGGAGTTTGCGCGCATTCCAAATTGGCGCGAGATCCTGCTCGGTCAGCGAGAACTGCTCCGGTTGAATGCCGAGCCGCCGCATCACCGAGGGCATGTCCGCGAACCCACTTTCAAGGATCAGCCCTTTGAAGCGATCCGGGAACGTATAGGCGACATGCACGGCGGGTGCACTGCCGAGTGAGCGTCCCATCACAAACAGGCGCGGATCGGGGACGTTGGCGGCGACGAAAATGGTCGACAGTGTCGAAACGACCGCTTCCGCATCGAGAAGCAGTTTGCTGGTGAGCGGTGTGCCAGTGCTCCATCCGTAAGCCCGATAATCGACCACCAGCAGCGATGCGCCAATGTCGAAGAACAACGGTGCGATGCCATCGTAATCGCTGGCGATCTCCCCATTGCCGTGAAAATACAGGATGACAGGCGACTCGGCACGGTAGATGTAGAAGCGGTAACCGAGCGCGATCTCATCTTCAACCGGGATCGTACCATCGATAGTGCCGGGGATGCGGCTGGTGCCGCTCCGCGCATAGCGAGGATAGAACAGATGTGACGTGATGAACGGGTGATCGAGCGGATGTGTAGACATGCGTGCTTCTCCTTATTCCACCCAGCGCAGCCAGTAAATGTAAATGCTTTCGCCGCCATTGATATTATGGAACGAAAGCGGATGGAAGAGGCGTTGCGCTCTAGTGAAGCGCGCCAACGGGCATTGTTGAGCGCCGTCCCCGATCTGGTGTTTCGCAACCGTCGTGATGGCACCTACCTCGATTATCATGCCGGAAATCCCGACGACCTCGTCGCGTCGCCTGAGCATTTCATAGGGCGCACGATCAGAGAAATGCTTCCATCCAA
>CALBRY010000094.1 GCA_937927665.1 uncultured Chloroflexota bacterium | reverse complement strand
AGCGACAGCCAGACTGGAAATTTCAGGCGGCGCATTTCGCAGTCACCCGCCGTGACAGTCGAGGCATAAACCTTGATGAGAATCTCGTTGTACTTGATCGTCGGTTTTGCGACTTCCTGAAGCTGAAGTCCATCGGGGGATCCGTAATGCGCCCAAACAATCGCTTTCATCCATGTTCTCCATATTCGGTTGGCATCAGGCGCTCGCAGCAGTTCCCTGTGCATAGACGAACTGCGCGAGCACGAACGCGGCTTCAAACAGGTTAAGTACGAGCGCGGTGATGTAGAAGGCAGTATTTAGTTCTGGGAAAACATCCAGGACTGCCAGTATCAATGGGATCTGCATCGGAACTTCGAGAAGCAACCAGAAGAAGAGTGTCGTCAGCACGCCTGCCTGCGTTCGTGAATTCCCTGACTGCCGGTTGCCACGGTTTCGAAGCGACAGCAGGATCACCGACCAGATGAGCAGCAGAAAGATCAGGCTCGACACCCGCCACAGGTACTCCTGCACGATACCGTAACGAGCCAGCCCGACCGGCATGAGCGCTGCCACAACCACCACCAGTCCGATCGTTACAACGGCGCGAATCAGCCTGAGCTGTGCCGCCTCAATCTCCATTCGGCGCGTCACACTGATGAGCGCGCCAAAACCCACAAACACCCCGGCGATCTCAGCCATCGCTGTTAGCAGTGCCGTATCTTGTTCCACGACTCGCCTCCCGGTGGCTGTTCGCTAAAGCAGACGCCTGAGCACCAGCGTGAGCAGCAGACAGCCGATTACATAAGTGAGGTTGATCAACACGCGGATACGGAAAGGTCGCGTCGTGTAATCAACGCGAAGCGCTTGCCCCAACAACAAGATGATGCTCATGATAAAGAACCACGGTGTGAACAGAAAAGCGGGCGCATGTCGAACAAGCATGGTTGCAAGGTCATGGACTGCGCCTGATATCGTGAAGGTGAGAACGAGCGCCAGCGCCGCCGGCAGCAAGTGCTGGAGCGGCGCATAGACATAGCGTCCTAACGCATACCCCCAAATTAGATTCCAGTATCGCCAGAACTTCGCAAATGACCCCGCACCCAGCGAACGTACAAGCATATTTCGTAGGGAATTAGGGGCGCCCAAGGGCACACCATTCCGGCGCTGAACGTACTGGGCAAGCGTGACCCCCGTTCGTTTTCGGAGTTTACGAGCAGACAAATCTGCGGTTCGCTCCGGCATTTCTGCCTCAATCATTTGACGCGCTGGTAATACACGACTTGCGACGCAAATTTGACGACTTCGGCAAGCAGGAACACCAGCAGCAGCACGCTGCCCATTGCAAACGGCGTGAATCCGGCGAACATACTGGCGAACGCAGCAAATGTACCTGCCGTCAGCACCAGATAGGCGTTGCGTGACGCCTTCGCCGCGACTGCATTGTCGCGTTCGGTGCGCTTTTCAATCTGCCCTGCACCGACAAATAGCACAATTTGCAACGCGACCTCGACGACCACGATCAGCACAACTGTCGTGATGAGCAGATTGAGCGCACCATCAGGCACGGCTTCGTCCATCGAAAACAAGGGGAGCGCGTTGACGAGATAGTAGATGCCGATGATGAGCACGACGACGAGCGATACGCCCGCGCTCTTTGCGCGAAACGGTGCGTTAATTTGCTGACTGGTGCTGTGGATGGTATCTGACTGCGACATAGCGACTCTCCTCCGTATTTACACGACCCGGATAACGACGTTTCCCCGTTTGCGTCCGGTATCGACATAGCGATGTGCCTCGGCAATTTGCTCCAATGGATAACATCGATCAATCACAGGTATGATCGTGCTGGCTTCCATCAGTTCTTTAAGCAGCTTGAGGTCTTTGACTCTTTCGTGGGGTGGCCGCAAACCTGTAGCAGCAATCTTCGCTTTTTTGCTACCAAACACTGAAGTCAACAGAACAGCGCCCAATATCGCCATATTCATACCAGCTTCAAGAAAGATGCCTTCTGACGAGAGTGACTTCCTAGAACGAGAGAAAGTAAGCTTGCCTACTGCATCAAAAATGATGTCATATGTCTGACCATTTACGGTGAAGTCTTCGGCGGTATAGTCAATCACATGATCGGCCCCCAGTGATCTCACCAATTCGACATTGGCAGCACTGCAAACGCCAGTGACTTCTGCACCATAGTATTTCGCGATTTGTACGGCAGCCGCCCCGACACTACCCGAAGCCCCGTTAATCAGTACACTTTGTCCACTTTGAATTTGTCCCTTATCCCGCAAAAACGGAAGTGCTGTCAAAAAGCCATCTACACTACCTGCCGCCTCCTCGTAGGTTAAGTTACTCGGCTTGCTGACGATTACTTCATCCTGAGGGATACAGAGATACTCAGCATTGGCACCAAAACTCGGACCAGCAGTGCCAAAGACTTGGTCACCGATCTTGAACGCGGTCACATCCTTGCCCACAGCAACGACTTCACCTGCCAATTCCTCACCCAGTGTCTGATTCTTTGGCTTTCTGAAGCCAGTGAACAGCCGGGAAATATACGGTTTGCCCTGACGGAACACAGCTTCGGTTGCCGTGACGGTTGTAGCGTAAATTTTGACCAACACTTCGTTATCTGCTGGGACCGGTTTTTCTACTTCTACCAATTGAAAGACATCTGGCGATCCATATCGTTTCTGTATAACGGTTTTCATACGTACATCTCACATTGATTTGCGATACGATAGTTGATCATCATTTGAGTAACTTGGCGTTAGCTATCCTGAATAGAGTTGACTGAGATTATTGTCAGACCTAGGTCCCGTACCTTTCTGAGCAACCCATGCAGCGCTGCCTGATCGATAACCGTCCCCGTGATCAGCGAATCGCCGTCGTCTTCGGTGATCGTCATGCCCTCAAACTGACTCGCCAGTTCGCGCCCCAGATGCCCCTTGATGCGAATTTGATAGACCTGCGGCTCATCCGGGTTGGTTTGTGCATTTCGTTCGTCGCACATGTCCTTTACCTGATTAGAGTCCAGTCATGTATATCCGGCGGTGAGGTTTTCAAACCGTCGCTCAGTTCTCCGCGCTCAGTAGGGTGAGCGACGGTTCCAACACCCCCGCCAGGGCTTGTTCGGGATCGGCAGCATCGTTGTTGTAGAGCATCACTACGACCGTATCGGTCGCAGGCACGTAATTGAGCAGCGATCGAAAACCAACGATGAAGCCTGCATGACCCAGATAAGCCCCATTGACCGTAATGCCCAGACCGTAGGAACTGCCGGGGGCGGGTGTCGTCATCGCGTCCAGCGATGCCGGGTCGTCAAACAGCGCACCACCGAACAGCCCGCGTGCAAAGGTAACTAAGTCTGCTGCTGTGGAGACCAAGCCGCCCGCCGCCCATCCGATAGATTCATGCAGCTCCGTGACGTCGGTCATGGTGTCCCCAGTTCCCGTATAACCGTGTACTACGTCAACCAACGTGTCTTCGTAGCAGTCCAGAAACGTTGACGTCATACCGAGCGGTTCATAGATATGTGTGCGATACGCCTCCGCGAGCGGCATACCCGTCGCGTTTTCGATCACCATGCCGAGCAGCGCATAGTTGGTGTTGCTGTAGTGCCACCCTGAACCCGGCTCAAAGTTGGCATCCTGCCCATAGACGTAGCGGGCGAGCGTGTCGTTAGGGTCCCGCTGAACGCAGTCCAGTATCACACCGCCGGTAGCCTCATCGATTTGTGCCTCAGCGAAGAGATCGCCGTAGTAAAGGTCGCTTTCGACAATGTTGAATACACCGGACGTGTGCGTTAACAGGTGGCGCAGCGTTATCTGGTCGCCATAGGGCAGTTGATCGGCGACTTCCGGCAGCCATTGCGCCAGCGGATCGTCGAGCGTCAGCACGCCATCCTCCGCAAGTTGGAGGATCACCGTCGCGGTGAACATCTTGGTGATACTGCCAATCCGAAACGCGCCCTCTGGCGACATCGGGATGTCGTCGGCGAGATTCGCAGAGCCGCTTGCTCCCGCGAACCGGTACTCCGGTGCGTCGATCCACACGACCATGCCGAGTGGGAATCCGCCCGCGGTCAGTTCGTCCATTTCCGCTTGGATCTCCGCAGCGACGTCCGGCGGGAACGCCTGCGGGTTGTCCTGCGCAGCGACAATGAAACCAGGCAGCAGAGTCACCAAGATTAGGGTCAAGATCAAAGTAGTGCGAAAACGCATCAGAATCCTCCTTAAGAAATCCATAGCTGGATAATTCGCCAAGCGTGTAGGTGTTGGACCGAATACGTCTTTAGTCATTTAAGCAAAATGACCCCTTATCCGCGCAATATTCGGACAATACGGTCAAACACGATATTTGCTGTCAACTCAGTGTCTCCCCCGGTGGAGTTCACGAACTGAACAACAACCGTATCCGTGTCTTCGTAGTACCGAGCGATACTCTGGTAGCCGGGTAACCAACCGGTATGTTCATATTCATAAATCGAGGAGTAAATCGCCTGCTCATCGTCATTGAGCAGCGAGCCATCATTGAGCGCTCTCAAGAAGATGCCAACGTCTTGTGCCGTTGCGATCATCGCCCCGCCCGGACTTATATAATCGATCTCCTTTAGATCGGGCTCAACGTCATGGTGATACCCGCTGATGACTTCTGCAGAATTCACGTCACGAAGCAAACTGTACGTATGGGTTAGTCCAAGCGGCACCACGATTTCATCGTTAATATATTCATGGTGGCTGTAGCCCAAAACATTGTCGAGAATATTGCCGATCAATAGATAATTTGTATTGGAATAACGGTACTGGCTGTCAGGTTCAAAATCTGCCGGCTGATCTAGAGCAAACTCGAGATAGGCATCGAGATCCGGGAGGGTTTCGAACCACTTCCAGTCGGGATTATCAACATAATTCGGAATGCCACTGCGATGTTGCAGCAGCATTCTTAGAGTAATTTGATCCGCATTTTCAATCCGACCAACCAGTTCAGGCAAGTAATCAGCCAGCGTGTCATCCAGTGACAAGCTCCCGTCATTGACCAACATCGCTGAAGCTGCAGCGATGTATAACTTGCTGATACTGCCAATCTTGAACAACGCTTGTGGGTCGGCTGGTACCTGCTCCGCTCGATTATTCCAACCAGCAGCGTAAAGCACTGGGACTTCACCGGGTTGATCGCTATAGACGATGATCCCGTCAAGCCCACGATGAACGGCATGACCCAGCTCCTCCTGAACCGTGTCAGCTAAGGGCACTACCCATGCCAACACGGCGTTCCAGGGTACGAAGATCACAGCGCAAACTACGGCAACAATGGGCATGATGATTCGAAGGATTCGCACGATACGCGTCTTGTTTAGCTTTTGCATGACTTTTCTCCTCACTATCCGCGAATCCATGCCCACGATGCCCCTTGACCCAAATTTGAGAGACCTATGGCTCATCCAGTCTGCTTGATGAGCTTCGGTCGTCGCGCGTGTCCTCTGCCTGATTTGAGCCGGGCAGAAGCTAATCCTCTGCCCAGATCTTCGAACGCTTTAGAATCCTTGCGCGTCGTAAGTCACGCCGGGAAAGCTGACTGCTTCCGGCGCAAGCGCGGCTGCCGCAGTTTCATCGTCTTTCAGTTCCGCCAGCAGAAATGCCGTCGTGAAGTGGTTGATCAGGTCATGCGCCCGATCCATATCCCAGACGGTATCCGAGCAAAACTGGTAGAAGCCGATTTGCGCAAAGAACGGAATCGCGTCACACGTGCTGCCAAAGATCATGTGTTCGGCATTCTCAAAAGCGACCAGCGCCCTCGTGGAGCTTGAGACATGCTCGTAGGTCGGGAGTGTGCCCCATGTGTAGGGCGATCCGGTGTCGGCGGTACCGCCGATTGCCATCACGGGTACGGTGATTTCGGCTAATCCGGCGTCGTTGAAGAAGAAGGCATCGCCTGCCATCGAGACAACTGCATCCACTCGCGCATCGCCCCGCGCGGGCCACAAGCCTTCCGGCACCGACTCCAGTCCTGCCAGATCAGCCATCTCGGCGGCATACGGCAAGATCATGTCACACAGCCAGACACTCGGATCATTTTCGGCGCGTGCACTGTCGCAGAGGGTTTGAAGACTGTCGAGATCGTAACGCGCACCCGCTAGCGCCAGTGATGTATAGCCGCCGAGCGAGTGTCCAACGACCGCGACGGAATTTGTGTCGATGAGACCTTCGAAAACGCCACCGGTCTGGGCTTGTTCATCGGCGTAATCCAATACCGTAACGATATCCTGTGGGCGGTCAACGGCGGAGCGCCAGAAATCACTCAAGGTGTCGTCAAGCTGTTCCGGATGCTCCGGCGCGATGACGACCAAGCCATGCGATGCCAGATGTTCTGCGTGCCAGGCGTACATGGTGCGCCCAAGGATGAATCCATGAGACAAGACCACCACCGGATACGGACCTGCCGACAGGTCATAAGGTGCGTCAATCAGAGCCCGTCCGAAAACGCTGGCGGTCATCCCCGGCGGCACGTCCATCTTGATGACGTAGGGATAGCTGACTTCTTCGTCCGAACTGCCGTCATTCAAAGCGGGATACCACACGCTCATCTCAAGCGGGGTTTCGCCGTCGATCACCTGATGACGCACGCCGACCGAAAACTGTCCACTCACGCCATATTCGGGCGCGTCGGGGCGAACGCCGGTACGTATCGTTTCTTCTTCTTGCGCGAAGCTGCTCGCAGGCAATGCAGACAGCACGAGCAGCATGATGGAGGCAAGAATCAATCGATTGCGATAGGTCATCGTCTAGTCCTTTCATCTATGTCGATGAATAGGCAGCATATCGGCAGCACAGTGTCCTGTATAGACACTAAAGTGTTAGATGAAGTGTTGTTTTCGAACGTTTTGGGGGTGAAATGCCGATTTCCGAAGCGGGTACTTAAATCAAGCTCATCTCATGCGCACGTGCGACTGCTTCTGTACGCCTTTGGACTCCAAGTTTGGCGTAAATTCTTCGGTTGTGACCTTTAACGGTATCCAGTGCGAGGAAAAGCCGCTCGGCGATCTCCTGATTCGAGCAACCTTGGGCGATCAACCGGAGGACTTCGAGTTCTCGTTCGCTCAACGAACCGTGTGGAGGCTGCTCTGAGCCATGTGATGGGTTATCCGCCGCTCGGCTAACCACTGCGAGCAGCTTCGACACGTATTCTGGCTGAAGCCCGCGCGCAGCCGCTTCATTGAGGAGGCGAGCCATCGGCAGACCTTCATCCACAAACATGCGGACGTAACCTTCTGGCTCTGCCAGTGCCAGCGCGCGCTCAAGGGGGTGCAGCGCACGCTGGATGTCGCCTTGCGCTTCGTAGGCAAGCGCTTGCAGCACCAAGATTTTGATCGCGCTGCCCATCCTGCCTGCGGCTTCCGCCGCTTGCAGCAAACGTTCAAGCAGCTTAACCGCTCCGTGAATCGCGTCCGCCGTCCGAACTTGTCGATACTGCGCGATAAATACCCGCGCCAAAGTGACGTGCTCAAACTCATGCAGATAGCTCAGGTCGTCGTCGATTGAGAGTTCCCGCTCTTTTGCCCAGCGCAGGGCTTTGGACAGCCGACCTTGCGCCAACCAAACCCGGGTCTTCAACGCCGCGACCGGACGCACATTCGGAACCGGGGTGCGCACGTACCGTCGCTCTGCTTCATCGAGCTGCTCAAGTGCACCTGTCAGATCCCCTTCGATTTCGTGCAGTCGTGCCCGGGCAAGACACAGGCGATACTGCCAGTGGGGGGAGGCGGATTGCTCACCCAGCGTCTTGCTTCGCTCCAGGTGTGTTGTGGCGGCGCTCAGGTTGTCCTGTTCTCGGTACAGGTCGCTCAGCCGCAAGTGGAGATCTGCCGTCCCCTGCATCGCTCCCTCCCCCTGTTCCTCGGCAAGCTGGAGCGATTGTTCGTAAGTATGGATTGCCTCGCGCAGGCGTCCCTGCGCCATGCGGATATCGGCGAGGATATAGGTGCCGCGAATCCCGAATGGGAAATTGCCAGCACGCCGCATATTCGCCATGCCCTCCGCTAACGTGAGGTGGGCTTCCTCTAGGTCTCCTTGCGACCAATATGCGACTCCTAAGAGCGCTGCCACAATACCGCGCTGGAGAAATTCGTCCTCCGGTAAGCGTTCGAGTGCCTGCCGACCATATTTCACGGTGTTGGCGACATCCCCATGTGCCTGCGCTTGATAGGTTCGGGCAGCCGCGATGGCGGCGGGAAGTGACTGAAACTGGTGGTCATCGGCGACGACCATCCCGTTTGAGGAGTCTTCATCTCCTGTGCTCATTCCCGACGACCGCCTTAGCCAACGATCGGCATTCTCAAGATGCGCGTCAGCCGCTTCCAGCTGCCCCGACTCCAGCAGCGCCCAGGCATAATCCGTGCTCAGTACCGGCATGGCGCGAACGATCTCGCCCGGGAGTCTGCTCGCCCAAGCCAACCATGTGGCGGTCTGGAAACTTCGATCCATGTCGAGCCAGGCACGCTCAATCCATGCAGCGGCTTGTCTGAAATCTTCGGCAGCAAGGGCATGATGAATCGCTTCGTTGATCAACCCGTTCACGCCATACCATTGACTGGCACGCCTATGCAGGATCGGCACTTGTTCGGGCTGCTTCGCCTTGAGATGCGCTCGGAGGACATCGGCGAACAGGCCATGATAGCGAAACCAATGACGTTCGTCATCGAGCGGGACCATCAGTAAGTTGCTGCGTTCAATTTCCTCGATCATCACTTGACCATGAACGGAAGCGTCGAACATCACTCCATCGCACAGCGGACCGCAGAGGCGGTCGAGAATCGACGTATGGAGCAGAAAGGTCTGAACGCTTTCCGACTGTCGCTGTAAGACTTCTTCGACAAGGTAGTCCAGTACAAAACGATGGCTGCCTGTGAAGGCTTGGATGAACGCACCGGTGTCGGTCCGCCCCTGCATCGACAGGGCTGCCATCTGTAATCCGGCGATCCACCCTTCGGTACGGGATTCCAGTGCAGCGATGTCTTCTGCTGACAGGTTCAGACCCATCATGTGCCTGAGAAACTCGGCTGCTTCCTCAAGGTTGAAGCGCAAGTCGGTAATCCGCAGTTCGTTTAGTTGGGCGCGAGCGCGTAGGCTGGCTAGGGGTAGCTGGGGATCTTCGCGCGTAGCGATGACAAGGTGCATTTGGGGGGGCAAGTGAGCAAGGAGGAAGGCAAGCGCGCTGTCTATCTCTCTGCCATCCACAGCGTGATAGTCATCAAGAACGAGGACGAGTTTATGCGGTATAGCAGCGATATCGTTGAGCAGTAGTGTCAATAAAGATTCGTGCTGCGGTGCTCGTTCAGATTGGAGCATGCGCAGCGCTGCGTCGCCAACCTGCGGCACCACCGTCCGCAAGGCAGCAACAAGATAGGTGAGAAAGCGCGCTAAATCACCATCGTCTTCGTTCAGGGTTAGCCAAGCGACACGTTGGTCGCTGCTGGCAATCCACTGGCTCAAAAGGGTCGTCTTTCCGTAACCTGCAGGGGCAGAGATCAAGGTCAATGTCTGATCGAGTCCCTTGTTGAGCTGCTCGATGAGATGGGAACGATGGACAACGGTGGCACGAGACCGCGGAATATGGAGTTTTGTGACGAGCACTGATGTGGACATCACGCAAGTAACCCTCTATCATGACGCTTCATACGCAAAAACGTATGAAATGACGTGCGTCGTCCTGTTTCTCACTTCGGATGCCTCGACACTTGTCTAGGATAAAGTACCGATTATTGATGCTAATAGTGCGTTGGAAATATGAACTACCCGTTGGCGGGCACAGTTACGAACGATGGCGTTGAGTCAGTTGACGAGATGGTGGTCGAAGATGATGAGGCAAAGTGAACAGCGGAACCTTTGCGTCCTACTTTGCTGACGTCGTTGTAACCTCGCCGATTTCAAAGTCGGTTCAGTATGCCCTAGACGTGAAAACTCTATTTGGTTGTGAACGCCGTTGGCGCTCGCTACAAAACGATAACATCTGCTTCTAGTATAACATTTTCAGAAGTTTTGAGGTGCATAGTAAGCATAGTGGTTTGAAATGATGTATGTCATCTTCAAACCTCTACTAGCCGGTCCAACCCTCAAACTTATTATAATCAGGCTGTAGTTAAGAGGAGGTTCGGAAGATGATGAGCCGAACAATCACACTGCGTTCTGATCTGGTTGAACGGCTCGAAGCGCTCGCCTCACAGTAAGGAAAAACGCTCAACGACCTCGTTGTGCAATTCCTCAATCGACATACACCGATCAGGGGTAACTGGGCGCGGGCGGTCGCAGAAGGGATGGACGGGGCGGAAATCGCGTGGATCGATGGTCCGGAGGCGTCATCAGACAGCCGTGACTATTTCGAGCGGCATCTTCGTGAGCGGTGGGACGAGTCTCAGCACAACAGCGATCCTGATTGATGGTTTAGTCTCAGATGCTTTCGAATAGGTAAGACAACGTCGATTTTTCACAAAGAGTTGTCGATTTTCGCGGACACGCAGCTAGGATTCGAACCCTCGCCACGCGAAAAAAGACCCCTTGAAACGGTTCTCAAGGGGTCATCTTCTCTCGGACTCCACAGATTGTAGCCAATCCGAACCCATTACAGAGGAAGTTCTCCCTCAATTCCTTCACTCCATCGCTTATCCACAGCGTGAACAACGCCTGTCCTGCTTGACCTAACCGGAAT
>CALBRY010000093.1 GCA_937927665.1 uncultured Chloroflexota bacterium | reverse complement strand
CGCTAATTCTATTAGTAAAATTGGAAAAAATTTACAAATTGAAAACGGAGGAATGCTCTCCCCAGGTTCAGAATCTAAAATTAAGCTCATAAAAATTCTCCCAAATGATTCTATCTCTAAAAATATTTATATAAGATCAAATTACTTAAAAGATAATTCATTTCAAGATACACTCTTTCCCTACACGACGCTCTTCCGATCTGATCGGAAGAGCATCGTGTAGGGAAAGAGTGTAGTCATGGCGACAATATCTTCGACATTATCGCCCGCTTGAATCACATGCATGGGTGCGCCCACGCCGAGCAGAATCGGTCCAATCGTCTCCGCGCCGCCAAGCCGCGCCAGCAGCTTGTACGCCACATTCGCCGATGCAAGATCGGGGAATACTAGAATGTTGGCATCGGTCACGCGGCTGAATGGAAAACGCGCCGCGATCATTTCCGGCATCACCGCGACATCCGCCTGCATTTCCCCGTCGATCATGATATCCGGGCGGCGGTGCGTCACCAATTCGACTGCCTGCTGTACTTTTCGGCTGTGCGGGTGCGGTGTTGATCCAAAGTTTGAGAAAGACAGCATGGCGACACGCGGTTCAAGTTCAAGCGTGCGCGCAAAATCCGCCGCCAGAATCGCAATTTCCGCCAGCGTGTTCGCGTCCGGGTCGATATTCACCGTGGCATCAGTGAATAGATACACGCGCCCTTTCACAATCACCAGATACACCCCGCTGGCACGGGTTGCGCCTGCCCGCGTGTGGAAAAGCTGAAGCGCCGGACGCACCACATCGGGATATTCAAACGTCAGCCCGCTTAAACAGGCGTCCGCGTCTCCGGCGTACACCATCATGCCGCCGAAGTAATTCCGGTCGCGCAGCAGCACCCGCGCCCGCGCCAAGCTGACACCGTGCCGCTGGCGGAGTTCAAACAGCGAACGCTGATAGCGGTTGCGCCAGTGATCATCATACGGATCGATGATCTGCGGCTTAAAGCGATCCAGTCCAAGCTGGGCGATCATGGGGAGAATGCGCTCCGGTCGCCCAAGCAGGATTGGCTCCGCGAGTCCGTCTTCTTGCGCCTGTGACGCGGCGCGGATCACCTTCGATTCTTCGCCTTCGGCATAGACGACACGTTTTGCGCCGCCGCTTTTCGCCTTGTTGATGATGAAGTTCCGCACCTGACCGATGAACCCCTGCCGCTGGATCAATTCTTCGCGGTACGCCTTCAAGTCGATTCCGCGCCGCGCCGCGCCCGTCTCCATCGCGGCTTGCGCCACTGCCGGAGCGACATACAGCAGCACACGCGGATCGAGCGGTTTGGGAATCAGATACTCGCGCCCAAAGCGGATCGCGTGCAGGTTATAGGCATTCAGCACACTGTCCGGTACATCCTCGTGCGCCAACTGCGCCAGCGCATGACATGCCGCGAGTTTCATCTCTTCGTTGATCTGCCGTGCATACACATCAAGCGCACCCCGGAAGATATACGGGAATCCAAGCACATTGTTGACCTGATTCGGAAAATCGCTCCGTCCGGTAGCAACCAGCGCATCCGGTCGCGCTTCCCGTGCCAAGTCCGGCATGATCTCCGGCGTCGGGTTGGCAAGTGCGAAGATGATCGGCTCAGGAGCCATCAACTTGAGCATCTCCGGTTTCAGGATACCGCCCGCCGATAACCCCAAAAACATATCTGCGTTCACGAGCGCATCCGCGAGCGTGCGCTTGCCCGTATCGTGTGCGAACCGATGCTGATACGCATTCACACCTTCCGGGCGACCTTCGTAAATTACGCCGTGAATATCCACCATCGTGATCTGCTCACGAGGGACGCCCAAGCGAACATAAAATTCTGCGGTTGATAGGCCCGCCGCACCCGCGCCGACCACGACAAGATTCAGCGATCCGATCGCTTTCCCCGTTACTTCGAGCGCATTCAGCAGTGCCGCGCCGCTGATAATCGCTGTGCCGTGCTGGTCATCATGAAAGACCGGAATATCAAGTTCTTCACGTAAACGCTGTTCAATTTCAAAACATTCCGGCGCTTTAATATCCTCTAAATTGATTCCTCCAAACGTCGGTGCAAGGGCGCGGCAGACCGCGATCACCTCTTCCGGCGTGCGCGCGTCAATTTCCAGATCAAACACGTCAATATCGGCAAAGCGTTTGAACAAAACTGCTTTACCTTCCATAACGGGTTTGCTGGCGAGGGGTCCCAGATTGCCCAAACCGAGAATCGCCGTGCCGTTGCTGATCACCGCAACGAGATTGCGCTTGGTGGTCAGTTCATACACCGCCAGCGGGTCTTGGTGAATTTCGTTCACTGCATCCGCTACCCCCGGCGTATAGGCAAGGGAGAGATCGCGTTGTGTCAGGATTGGTTTGGTGGGCGTGACTTCGAGCTTACCGGCACGGGGGTAACGGTGATAGTCGAGCACGTCCTTCTTGGTGATTGTGGACATACGTCAAGTTCCGTTTCGTTTTGTTATTGCAGGTGTGGACGTGAAACAACTGTATCAAGGTGCAGTGGTTTTGTCAGCCTATCCGCGCAAAAAGGATCAGCACGCGACGAAACCGGCACAAAAATGAGAATCAGATGAGAAGGCGGGGATCTGTGTCGAAAAACGGCGTTCTCAAACGACGTAGGATTAGACGGGCGATCTTGCTCGTCGCACGCAGACACACCTACACTGGGGGAACCAACAACCATGAAATACATGCTGCTGATTTACGGAAAAGAATATTCACCCGCAGAAGTCAGTGAAGAAGAACAGCAGGCGGAAATGGCGCAGTATTTCGCATTCAATGAGCATTTGCGCCAACGCGGATCTGAATATCAAGGCGAGGCGCTTATGCCCGCCAGCACCGCAACCACCGTCCGCGTGCGCGATGACAAGACGATCACCACGGATGGACCCTTCGCGGAGACTCATGAAGTATTGGGTGGTTTCTACATCGTAGATGCGAAAGACCTTGACGACGCGATCGCGATCGCTGGCATGATCCCCGGCGCACGCAAAGGCAGCATCGAAATTCGCCCGATCGTGGTGTTCTAGCCATCACGCAGCGGTGATCACCAAAGGGGGAACGGGCAGTTTATGACGCATCATTCATCAAACGACGTGCGCGAGGCGATTGAGCAGGTAATCCATGCGGAGTATGGGCGTGTGTTAGCGGCGCTGTCGGCGCAGTTTAACGATATCGCCGCCGCCGAGGATGCCTTACAAGACGCACTGATCGCCGCGCTCCGCCAATGGACGACAAACGGTATCCCGCGCAATCCTGCCGCGTGGCTGACCGCCGTCGCCAAACGCCGCGCGATCGATCACGTTCGTCGTGATCAACATCACGCCGCCGTCCCAGATGATGCGCTTGACACACTGCCCGCCCCCTCCGCTTCTGGCGATGAGGAATTTCTGATGACTGATCCGGATGAGGCATTCCCTGATGAGCGGCTCAAGTTGATGTTCGCCTGCTGTCATCCGGCGCTGGCGCTCGAAGCACAGGTCGCGCTCACCTTGCGGACGCTTGGCGGCTTGACGACGGATGAGATCGCCCGCGCTTTTCTCGTGAATGAGCCTACGATGGCGCAGCGGATCACGCGGGCAAAGGCGAAAATCCGCGCGGCGGGGATTCCCTTCCGCATCCCCGATCCGAGTTTGCTTCCCGAACGGCTCGACGCGATCCTTGCTGTGTTGTATTTGATCTTTAACGAGGGGTACGCCTCAACCCACAATCGCGCCCATCTACGCCGCAATTTGTGCGCCGAGTCGATCCGGTTGGCGCGGATCGTCGTCGATTTGCTGCCCGATGCGCCGATTCGCGCCGAGGCGGAAGGACTACTCGCCCTGCTTATGCTTCACGATTCGCGCCGTG
This sequence comes from uncultured Chloroflexota bacterium, assembly GCA_937927665.1. GTDB lineage: Bacteria > Chloroflexota > Anaerolineae > Aggregatilineales > Phototrophicaceae > Flexifilum. The sequence goes on along the minus strand of CALBRY010000093.1, from coordinate 6,806 downwards.
ATGCCCGCCATGATGCAGGCGGCGGCTTGATCGTGATGGAAGATCAAAACCGCGCCCTGTGGGATCACGCACAGATTCGTGAAGCCGAATCACTCCTTGAGCGTGCGCTCAAGCGCCGCCGACCGGGGAGTTATCAAATACAGGCGGCGATCAGCGCTTTGCACGCGCAAGCGCCAACCTATGCCGATACGGATTGGGCGCAGATTGCCGAACTTTACAGCGTATTGATGAGCCTCTCCGATTCGCCCGTGATCGCGCTCAACCGTGCGATTGCCGTCAGCATGGTGGATGGCGCGGCGGCTGGAATGCGCTTGCTCCGCCCGCTGGCATCCGCGCTTGATGACTATTACCCGTATCATGTCGCCCGCGCCGATATGCTCCGCCGCTTGCACGAACGGGAAGCCGCATCTGATGCTTATGACCGCGCGATTCTGTTGTGTCACAGCCCGCGAGAGGCGGATTATCTCCGCAAGCAGCGCCAAGCCTTGAATGACTATTAGTCTCCCGGCACAGGTGCGGCAGCAGAGACAATAGGGGCATCTTCAGGCTGGTGTGCGATCGGCACATAATCCGGCAGGGACGATTCAAGCCGCCTAATCGATGGGATGGCGTACACAATCGCCGTCAAAATTGTCAGCACCGCGCCGGAGATCACCATGATCAAACCCATGCCCGCGCCGGGTTCACTGCCCACCAGCGGCGCGATTCGCTCCCATCCCGCCGCGCTGACGGCTGGCTCAAATACCTGATCGGTCAGCGGACCAATCAACAGGTATCCGATTGGCATTAAGAGCATCGCAATCTGTGTCAGTACGGCGAAAACACGCCCCTGTACGTCTGGCGGTACTTTCGCCTGTAACAGCGACATCGCCGCCGCGTTGATCATCGGCATCGGGATGAACATCACGAAGAACATCACGCCGAGGATCAGCACATTTTGCGCCATTCCACCGAACACGAGGAATAACCCCGCGACGATGATCCCGATCATGATCGTGTGCATGCGGACTTTTGTGCCGCCCCATACGCCCATCGTGACCCCGCCTACGATCATGCCGATGTTGAGAATACCGAGGAGCGCGCCCATCAAGGCTTCGCTCCCGGTGCGCGCCAACAGATACGGCGTAAACAGCACGCCCGCGCCGGAGAACAGAAAATTCACCAGCGCGATATGCAGCGTGAGCATAAACAGCGGACGCATCCCCATGAGGTAACGCAGTCCGCCGAACGTTTCTTTAAGCAATGATCCCTGCATCTGCCGCCCGACATCGGTCTGCGCCGGACGCGGAATTTTGACGGCAAGCACAACCGCCGCCGCGATCACGAAGGTGATCAAGTCGATGGCGATGATTCCGCTCAACCCGACCAGCGCATATAATCCGCCCGCAAGCGCCGGAGCTACGACCCCGGCAGACGGTCCTGTAAGCTCCATGATGGCATTGGCGCGGGCGCGCTGTTCGTTGGGGATCAGCATTGTCACCGATGCGGTAAATGCGGGCGTTTGGAAAACAGCAAATACCGCCTTAAGCAGCGTTACGGCGTACAGATGCCACAGTTCAAACGATCCGCTTAAGAAGCTGAACAGCAGCAGCAGTGTCCCCACCGCCTGACCTGCGTCGGCGAGCATCATCACATAGCGGCGATCCCATCGATCCGCCAGCACACCCGCAAAACTCGCCGCGAATACCTGCGGGATCAGCGCAAATACGGATACCAATGCCAGCGGTGTGACATCGCCGGTTTGGTTGAATACATAAATACTCAGCGCGAGGCTGCTCATGTGACTGCCGATCAACGACAGCGTTTGTGTCAAAATGAGTGTGTAAAATGTGCGAAGTTTTGTCCGCTGGTCAACTACGGTTGTGGACATTATGGAAACTCCCCCGTATAAAACTCCATGATGCCATATACGCGCCGGGGGCGAATTGGTTCTAAATGCGGAGTGAGGAGCTTTCAGGGAAGCCCCTCAAGCCCTAAATCCCTTAAAGTTTACCCGCCGCCCGCGCCCGTGCGATCACTGTTTCGGCGGCGCGCACAATTGGCATATCCACCATTTTTCCATCGAGCGCGAACACACCCGATCCCGCCGCTTGATGCTCCTCGTGCGCCTGTATCACGCGCTGCGCGTGGGCGATCTGCGCGTCGGTTGGCGTAAATACGGTGTTGATCGGCACGATCTGGCGGGGGTGGATCGCCAGCTTGCCCGTATACCCCATGTGGAGCGCGGCGGTTGTTTCTGTCGTCAAGCCCTCCACATTATCGAGATCGAGATAGGGGGTATCGATCGCCTGCAAGCCGAATGCTTTCGCGTGCAGTACGACACTCTGGCGTGCAAACAGGACTTCCATGCCGCCGGGGGTGCGGATCGCGCCCAGATCGCCCGCCAAGTCTTCCGCGCCGAATATGAGCGCGATCAGGCGCGGGGAATTTTCGGCAATTTCACGCGCATTCACGATTCCCATCGTCGTTTCGAGCAGCGCCAACAAAATAATGCTGCCTTCTTCCCATCCGTTGCGACGTTCCGCCGCTGACACCCGCTCCGCGACCTGAGCGACCTGCCACGCCGCTTCTACTTTCGGGATCACGTATCCATCGGGGCGCGCGTCGATCGTGGTTTCAATATCTGCCTCCGGGAAATGATCGCGGGTGACGGCGTTGATCCGCACCAGCCTTTCCGCACCCCCAAAATCGACCTCACGCAGCGCGGCGGCAACTTCGGCGCGTGCGGCGGCTTTGGCGTTGAGTGCGACCCCATCTTCCAAATCCATAATCAGCGAATCTGCGCCGAGTGACGCGCCTTTTTCAATTTTCTTGCGGCTGTCTCCCGGCATGAACAGGAGCGATCGTCTAATGTTCATAAATTCACCTCATTGAACCACACAGAACATACACGACATCAGCGCAAGGACGCGAAGCATATATTGTTACACATAAGTCCATTCATTTACTTCCAGCCTTGGCGTCCTTGCGCTTGACCTCTCTCTTTATTCTTTACGGTTTACTGCGTCACAGGTGCGGGTTCATACGCATTGATTTTTGCCCGCCAGTCCGCCGGAATCGGCGTGGAGGTGTTTGCTTCGTAATCGAATACCACCACGGTGATCGTCGCGGCGGTTACGATTTCGTCTGCACCGTCTTTCGTCCGCACGATCAAATTTTGTAGATCCATGCTCCTGCTGCCCATGCGCGAGACACGGCTCAACACGCGCACCTGATCATCTGCGAACAACGGCAGCTTAAAATCCATCGTGACCCGCGCCATGATCAAGCCTGTTTCGGCGGTTGATCCGCTCCACAAATCCAGATCGCGGAAATACGAAATGCGTGCCTGTTCGGTATAGGTCAGGTAGACCGCGTTGTTGACATGACCGAGCGCGTCGAGATCGCCCCATCGCACCTGAATCGAAGTCGCGTGCCGGTAATCTGCGATGGTAAGGCTCACCTGATCGTTCACGAAGCAATCCTTTCTGAAGTCCGAAGCGTCGCCTTTATTATCGCTTATTGCGCTGCTGTGCGAGAATGGATTGACGAACAAACTGCGTTTCTGGTACGATGAGCAGCAGTTACACAGTTGTAAATCGGGGCTGTGTCGAAATCGGTAGACGAGAATCTCTTAAAAAGATTTGCTCTTGCGAGCGTGTGGGTTCAAGTCCCACCAGCCCCAAGAAGGCGCTTCTACAAGCGCCTTTTTTGATCCCTATGAGGAAATGCTCACAACTCCATTTGATCGGGCAGCATTTCGAGGAGCGTGCGGTAGCGCGTTGGCGTGATCCGCAGTGCTTGAGCGAAATAAGCGCGGGCATTTTCCGGCAAAAGTTCGCTGTAACATGCGATCAGCGAGTCGATCGCTACACCATCGACATCGCTCACCGTATAGCGGCGGCTGACATGGGTTCCATCGCGCGTGAGCAGACTCGCCAGTTCATCAACAACCGTTTCGGTGGCGAGTTCTCGCAAATATGCGTGATTTTCCTCGTCATCCTTATCCGGCTCATACATATAGTTGGTCACATCGTGTATCGCATTGAGCAGGGCGGGCAGTACATGAGTCAAAACTGCTTTTTGCGCCCGCAGCATTAAATCCAGTCTGACCCCTTGTTCAGAAGTTTGACGCAGATCAATTTCACCGTCTGGAATGTCCGTCATGGCACGCTGCCGATCACGCTGAATGCAGAAGTATGTAAATCGCTATCGCTTTTTCATGAGTATATGACACTGATTGCATTATTTTATAGCCACATTGGGCAACTTATGGATTAATCCTCCGTATCCGGTAAAAATATCCGGTCTACGGCATGGATCACGCCGTTCGTTGCCAGCACATCCGGCACGACGATCCGCCCATCACCATTGAGCAGCAGTCCAATCGTGTCTTGTGCGATCACAATATCCCCCCCGTTGCTCATCGGCACAAGTGCCAACGTGGCGATACTGTCGGTGAACATCAAGCCGCGCGCAGTATGCGCCTGCACAATCGATACCGCCAGCGCGGTATCCGCCAGCAGTCCATCGACCGTCAGCCCGCGTTCCAGCGCAAACGCTTCGACTGCTGTGTTTGTCGGTGCAAACACCGTGAACGGCGAATCGAATTCGAGCGCATCCATCAAGCCGGATGTACGGATCAAGCTTGCGAACAGGGAAAATGCGCCGCTCTCCCCGATCAATCCTGCGATGCTGCGCGTTCCGCTCACCTGAAGCGACGGCTGCGGTTGATCGATTGTGCCGTACACGACGATGAAATACAGCAGATCAGCGCGTAGGCTGATGATATTTTCGATTTGTGCGCCGCTGTCCAGCGTCACCGTAAGCGGAAATTCACCCGGCGGCAGTGAGACAATCCCCCGCGACCCGAATGGGACAGCAAGCGGTTGATTAGAACCAAACGCGGCGGTCAGCGTGGATGGCGCGATTGCGTTCAGGAGGATCACGCGGGCAGTTCCGGCGATGCCGCTCCCTACGACGGCAGTTTCATCGATCAGCGGTGCTTGATAGCGTGCCGTTTCGTCGGGTTCCGCTGTTGAATCAGTGGGAACAGCGCTCTCCATCAACGCCAGCGTGTAAGCACGATCGGCGCGAATTTCGACGTCCATCGGTGGCAGCAGATTCCCCCCGCCGCCTGCGCGCCGGATTTCGATCTGCGCCGCGCCGCTGGTGATCGTCAAGTAATTCGTCGTAATCGGATACGGCACATCGGAGAATACCCGCACCCCGTTGACATACAAATCAACCAGATCGGCGGAAGGAACATAATGCCCCAGACGCACCCGTGCATACGTGACCGGCGCGGATTCTGTCACTTCAGCAGTGGCTTCGAGCGTCGAAACGGCGGTCGCCTCAAGGCGCGGATCGATCGTTGGTTCGGGTGTGACTTCTTGTGCGTGTGCCGCGCTCACGGCGATCAACATCATCAAAACAGCAGCGAAAATCCGTCGAATCATGGCGGATCATTCCTCCCAATACAGGAAAGATGCTACCACGATCGGCGGATTTGTGCCGCACCTTTTCCCTTTAGCGCCGCGCATACACCAGCATCGCCGAGCCGTAAAACTCGAACGGAATTTCGCGGAGGACTTCGTACTGCTCGTTGAACCAGCTTTCGCGCGCCAAGCCGAGCCGGATAAAGCCTTCCATCGTTACCAGATAATCGGGTGAGGTGTCCTGAATTAGCGCCGGGGGAATTGCATAATTTTGTCCCTCGGCAAGCAGTGCCGGATCGAATGGATAATAACGGCGCAGTTCCGGCGTCACCAAGCCGACCGTATCCACGATCGTCGCGCGGCTGAAATACCCCACCGCGCCGATATCCGCCGATGCGACCCGCGTTTCTGCCGTCACGCCGTATTCCTCGCGGAGCATCGTTCCCACCTGCTGATACAGCAGTTCGATTTCATGCCATGCCATGCGCGGCGCGGGTCGATCCCACCCGTGATCCGGGTGCAGCGTCCATCCGTTGATCGACGTAAACACCCACACCATCCCGATGAAGGCGGTTATAACGACACCGAACTGCCGCGTTTCCTTTGCGTTACTGTCCTTTTCTTGCTTTGCTCCGAAGATCGCCCACACGCCGACGATGATTCCCATCATCAATGCCGGGAGCGGCGGCGCGACATACCACCGAAAGATGAGCGGATTCGCCGCCGAAAACACGATCAAATACAGCCACGGATAGATCAGCCATGCGATCAAGCGGGGCATGCGCCGCGCCGCCGAGATGATCGCCAGCACCGAGAGCAGCAGATACGCCACGCTTCCGATCATCGCGCCGACACTGCCGAATGTTTCGAACTCGGAAAACGGGGTCGCGTAGGTTTGAATAAAGCGCACGAGCGCCGATCCCGCTGTCACCGAATACGCGACCGACTTAGCATTGATCGAATTAGGGATCGGGCTGTGAAAATATGCCCACGCGAAGATCAACCACGGGAGATAGGTAAGTGCTGCCGCTACCCATGTATAAGCGGGTAGACGGCGCTGACGAATTATGCTCTCGATCAACTGCCACGCGAACAGCGGCGCGATCCACAGCACGGCATCGATCCGCGTGATCACGCCGAGCGCCGCGCACACCCCTAAGCCGATCTCGTGGATCGGGCGGCGGGCGGGATGCGTGAACAACCACACCGCCGCCGTCATCCACAAAATATTGATGCTCGTTTCCATGCCGCCGATGGCAAACGTCACGCTCATTGGGCTGATCGCCCACAGCACCCCCGGCAGCAAAGCGATCACATCGTTTCGGATGATCCGCCGCGCGATCACAATCAAAAGCGCGCAGGTGATCGCATCGGCAAGCGCGCTGATCA
>CALBRY010000092.1 GCA_937927665.1 uncultured Chloroflexota bacterium | reverse complement strand
ACAAATACTGATCGATTCGACTCTCTTTGCGTCTTACCGTCTTTGCGCCTTTGCGTTAACGCTTTACCCCGGCAGTGTCAAACTTTCCAGATCACGCGGGTAATACGTCAGAATCTCGACCCCATGCGGCGTGACCAAGACCGTATCCGAGTGGCGGAAGCCGCCCAATCCCGGCGAGTACAACCCCGGCTCAACCGTGAAGATCATTCCCGGCTTAATGATCGTATCGTCGCCAATATCGAGGAACGGCGCTTCGTGATAGCGCAGCCCGATCGCGTGCCCGACATGATGCCGCCAGTAATCCATCAGATTGTGCTGCTCATAGTAGGCGCGCACCGCCCGATCCACATCCGAACACGGCACACCCGGCTTGATCGCCAACATGCCGATTTCCTGAAGCGCGCACATATGATCAAACATGCGCCGCTGATCGTCTGTCGGCTTGCCGATGATCATCGTCCGTTCGAGTTCGCTGTTATATCCCCACATCGCGCTTGCCGCGCCTGTGACCAGCACATCCCCTGTTTGAAACGTCACATTGTTTGCCAACGCGTGCGGGATCGAGGCGGCGCGTCCAATTTGACCGCGATAGCCCGCCACAGCACCGCTGTAATACTCGCTTTGTGCGCGGTATATCCCGCCGAGCGTATCGTATAAGGCGCGGGTCGCTTCGTCGCTGGCGCGCTGGCTGACCTCGGTTTCGGTCAAGCCGACGCGGGTATAGCGCTGTAACAGCGTGTGCGCGATATTCGCCCACTTGCACGCCTCGCGCACCAACGCGATCTCGCGCTCACTTTTAACCATCATTTGATCTTCGATGAATCCGGCGATCTTCATCACGTCCGCGCTCATCAACTCGCTGAGCTTCTGCCCGCGATAGCCGAAAATCCACGGATAGCCGTCGTGATCCGCGCCGATCCAGCCTGTGATCCCCAGATCATGCAGCGCTTTCGCCAAATACGTCATCGGGTGCGGGTTATGCGGATATTCCGGGTAATGCGCGATGTGATCCGCCAGTCCGAGCGATTTCGCATGTTCGACTTCCAGACGGGGGACGAACATCAGCCGTTCGCCCTTGCGATTGATCGCGAACGCGATCGGGCGCTCGGTAGGAATGAAGGCGAATCCGGTGTAGTACAGGATGTAATGGCGGTCGAACAGCACCGCGCCGTTTAACCCCTGCCCGTCAAGATGCTGTCTGAGCGCCTCGCAGCGATATTCATGTTCTTCCGAAGCGACTTTTATGCTGGTAAAGGGAAGTGTCATCGTAAAAACCCTCTCTTCCAAAGTGCGAAAAATATGCCGGAGAACATAACGCAAAGGCGCGCACTCGGAAAGCTGTTACGGGACTGACATAGATAACCCTGTACCCTATGCTGTTTAATCTGTCCCTAAAGCCGTTCATGGGGCTACGATCCGGTGTGAACCATCACGAAGTTTTTACGGAGTGGAATTGATGAACAGCCACAGCCGAATAACCGCGTTTTTTCTCCTGATCGTTTTAATCATCCCCGCACTAACGATCAACGCGCAAGAAATGCCCATCGTTTACGGTATCTTTTTCTATTCCCCCACCTGTCCCCACTGCCATCAGGTGATCCAGAATGACTGGCCCGGAATTCAGGCAGAATTTGGCGATCAACTGCGCGTCCTGTTCGTTGATGCAACGACGCAAGCAGGAAACCAACTCATGAACACGGCGCGCGCGGCGCTCAACATTGAGGCGACCGGCGTTCCTATGTTGATCATCGGCGAAAACGTCATGATCGGCGGCAACCAGATACCCGCCATGACGCCGCTCATCGTGCGCGATGGATTGGCGCAGGGCGGCATCGGTTATCCGCCTATCCCCGGCATTGATGCGATCTTCGATGCAGCGGTTCAACGCGCCGAAGCTGAAGCCGCCGCACCCGCCGAAGCCGAAAGCGATCCCGCCGCGCTTGAAACAAGCGCCCCTACGCCGCTCACGGTAACTGAACGTCTCGCCGCTGACCCGATCGCGAACGGTTTCGCCATCTTGATCCTCGCGCTCTTGGCGATCAGCCTGCTCACGACGCCGTTGGCATTGCAGCACAGCGGACAAGCGCGGCAGACATTCCAAAAACTGCACCACGCCGCGCTGATCGTGATCCCGCTGTTGGGTCTAGGTTTAGCGGTGTTCCTGATCCCCGGTTGGGATAATCAGCCGTTGGTGCTTGCCCTCGCCGCCGCTGAATTTATCGTCTTTTTCTTGCTGTTCGTCGCGGCGATCAACCCGAACGCGCAGAATCGGCTGGCACGCTGGAGCGTCCCGTTGATCGTGCTGGCAGGGCTTGGCGTTGCGGGGTATCTCGCCGCCATCGAAGTCACGCAGTCCGAAGCCGTCTGCGGCTTAGTCGGCAACTGCAACGTCGTGCAGTCGAGTCCTTATGCACAGGTTTTCGGCGTCCCGATCGGCGTGATCGGCATTGTGGGCTACTTAGCGATCCTCGTGCTGTGGGGCATCAAGCAGTTCACGCAGATCAGCGGCATCACATGGCTTTTGCGCGCAGTCGTGCTGTTTGGCGCGCTGTTTTCGACCTATCTCACCTTCCTTGAGCCATTCGTGATCGGCGCGACATGCCTCTGGTGTTTGTCCTCCGCCGTGATTATGCTGTTCCTATTGTGGAAATTGTTCCCGGAAATTCAGGTTGTGCCGCCAGCAGTGGGAACGCCGCAGCCCGTCACATCCTAGCGGATACGCCGGGAGGGGCGTAATCCTATCCCCTCTCGGCGCGTCTGATCTGTGTAACGTCATTCCTTTGGGGGGAAACCAATTCATGACCAACATCACCGCAAGCCGCCCTTTTGAGATCGGCTTATATTCTTTTGCGGAACTGACCGCCAATCCGCAGTTCAACCAGAAGATCAGCCCTGCCGAGCGTATCCGCGATCTGCTGGAGGAAATCGAACTGGCGGATCAAGTCGGCTTAGATGTGTTCGCGCTCGGAGAACATCACCGCGAGGAATATGTGTCATCCGCGCCTGATGTGATACTCGGTGCCGCGGCAGCAAAGACCAAGAACATCCGCTTAAGCAGCGCTGTCACCGTCTTGAGTTCCGATGATCCGGTGCGTGTATTCCAGCGCTTCGCCACGCTCGATTTGATCTCCAACGGGCGCGCCGAAATCATGGCGGGGCGCGGCTCGTTCATCGAATCGTTTCCGCTGTTCGGCTACAACCTGAACGACTACGACGCGCTTTTCACCGAAAAACTCGATCTGCTGATCAAACTGCGCGAAAGTGAACGCATCACATGGAGCGGCAAGTATCGCCCGCGTTTGGACGATCTCGGCGTGTATCCGCGCCCTGTGCAAAACCCGCTCCCGATCTGGGTCGCTGTCGGCGGCACACCGGAATCAGCCGTGCGCGCCGCCGAGCGTAATCTCCCGATGGCATTAGCGATCATCGGCGGCATGCCGGAACGTTTCGCGCCGTTCGCCCAGATTTTCCGCCAAGCGGCACAGGCACACGGCTATAATCCGCCGTTGAGCATCAACTCACACGGGTTTATCGCGGATACGCGCCAGCAGGCGATCGAAGAATCATTTCCGGCGGTAAAAACGGTCATGGACAAGATCGGGCGTGAGCGTGGATGGTCACCGATGCGCCGCGATCAATACGAAGCATCGGCAGAAGTGCGCGGTGCGAATTTCGTCGGTGCGCCGGATGACATCATCGAGAAAATCCTGTTCCAGCATCAGATTTTCGGTCATCAGCGGATGCTGCTACAGTTGAGCGTCGGCACGATGCCGCATGATAAAGTCATGCACGCTATCGAGTTATTCGGCACGAAAGTCGCGCCGGTGGTGCGGGAAGAAATCGCCCGCCGCACTGCGCCGATTACACCGCATTAATGCAAAAATCCCCTGCCGCGCGGATTAAATGGGCGGCAGGGGATTTTTCATCACAATCACAGACAACGATCACGCTACTGATAAATATCCGTGCGGCGGTCTTCAAATACGGGGATACGCCCGCGCACGATATCCACATAATCGAGATCAACTTCGGCAGTCGCCAGTGTGGGCGCTTCTCCGACTTCGATCACTGTTTTACCCCACGCATCGACGATCATCGAATGCCCGCCGAAGGTCTTATCGCCTGTTTGCCCGGCGGCGTTGACGCCGACCATGAAGCACTGATTTTCAATCGCGCGTGCCTGCATCAGCGTTCGCCAATGATCGATCCGCTCGATGGGCCATTCGGCAGGAACGAGCACCATTTTTGCGCCCTGTACGCCGTAGCGCCGGAACAATTCCGGGAAGCGCAGATCGTAGCAAATCGAAATCGCGGTCGCGCCCCACGGCAAATCCATAATCAGCGGCGCGGAACCGGGCTGCAAATAGCGATTTTCATCCATCAGCCGGAACAGGTGAATTTTGCGATACACACCCAAAATTTTACCGTTGGGTGCAAAGAATGCCGCGCTGTTGCTGACTTCAACACCGCGTTTTTCCAGCAGTGAGCCGAGAATACAAATGTTATGATTGGTCGCCAGTGTGGCAAGCTGTGCAAAAATGCCCACATTGAGCGCGACGGCATGTTCGCGTGCGTCAGACAGTGCGTACCCGGTTGACCACAATTCCGGGAATACGACCAGATGCGATCCGCGTCGTTTCGCCTCCGCAATCCATTCCTCGGCAAGTTTGAGATTCTTGCGTACATCCCCAAGTGTGATATTCATCTGCGCAAGACTGATCACCAGTTTCGCCATGACTTCCTCACGAACGCTGTTTAAGTCGATGTAGAGTTTATTCGGGTATTCTACCGCGAACCGAATGAATTAGCCGCGCCAGTCAATCACACCCGTCAGGCTGCGCCAGCGCTGCGTGAGCGTTTCGATCAGCGCCGCGTCATCCAACCCCGTCGCGTCGATCTCCTGAATGCCGGGATGAGAGCGGATTTCCCATTCGCGGCGCAAACTACCCAGCGCCAAACTGCGCTCTTTCGGGTTGTGATAGCGCGCCCCCAATGCGACATGCAGCCGCGTTAGCACCGCGTCGAGCGTCGCAACGAGACAAAAAATCGGTCCCGTTGACCCCATCGCGCTGATCCGCTCCCCGTACTGGAGCACCTGCCCGCTGATATGAATCAACGTACCGCGTGCCAGCACAAGTTCAGCCACAAGATCGCTTTCGATACTGCGGAGGCGTGCATCACCGTACTGCGCTTTTACGTCATCGGCGGTCATTTCGACGCGTTCTTCAAAACGGGCGGCGAAATCAATGAACGGAATCCGCAAACGCTCCGCGCAGCGCCGCGCAATCCCAACCTGACCGGGTCCAATATACCCGGTCAGGATCAGGTTGTGATCAATCGAGGAAACCGAGCCGAACATCAACGCCAGCCGGGATACCAAGCATCGAGATGCGGCAGCAGTTCGGTCAGCGTCGTGATCGTGCCATCGGCTTTGCTGACAGAATAATCATGTTCGCGGCGGGTGGTATAACGCAGCACCGCCTTCATCCGCATCCGCTGCGCGCCGATAATATCCGCTTCCGGGTCATCGCCTACAAAGACGGTGCTTTCCGGTGTCGAGCCGATCTTGTTGAGCGCGAGTTCAAAAATCGCCGGATGCGGTTTTAGATAGCCCACATCCGCCGCCGAAACACGGCAGTCGGGGAAGTATTCGAGAATGCCGAATCCGGCAAGCTCGATATCACGCAGTGACATTGGCTGATAAGCATTGGTCACCAATCCCACCTTGATTCCCGCGTTGATCAACGTTTTCATCACGTCATGCACTTCGGGAAACAACGAGGTACCGGGAATCATGCGCCAGTGATAATGACTGAGCAGCCGCGCCGCATCCAATTGATCGGCAGGGCAGCCGAGCGCCACAGCGGATTCATGGAGGACTCGCGCTACGTTCGGTGCGACCATCGTACCGCGCGCCGCCGTCCATGCGGCAATCGTGCGATTACGGAATTCCGCCGTATAGGCTTCAACGCCGTGCGTGAACACATCAAATTCGGTATGAAGGAAATCGACCACATGCTGGAGGTGTTCGGATTCCAGATTCATCCAATCGTCGCGAAAAGCGCTCCAATCGAGCAGCGTATCGTCAACGTCAAATAGAACAGCTTTAAGGACAGTCAAGCGTTAACCCTTTACCTGCATGGCAGCGCGCCATGTGAGGAGAATATCATCTAGCCCCTGCTTATATGTTGGGAAGCGGGGCTGCCAACCGAGCAGTGTTTTGGTATCCGCGTTCGACGGATGCGCCGAAGCGTTCAAGAAACCATACTGCGCCGCGCCGAGCGCCATACGCGCCAACGAAGCCGAAAGCGCCGAATGAGACGGCGCGCCTAAACCCTGACTGCTGCTGAAATAGCCCAAAAAGTCGGCAGGTGATGCCGTCAGATCATCGACCACGATCATCCGTGCGCCTACGGGTTGGCTTTCCAGCGCTAACCCGATCGCCGCCGCCGCATCCGCCGCGTGAATCCATCCGGCGCTGGCGCGTTTCTCACTGCTGTACACCGGGCGTCCGGCGCGGAGTGCGCTCGTCACGTTTTTGAGTTCCGGCGCATCAGCATAGGCATAACCGAACCGCATGATCGCGTAAGGCAGCCCGGACTCGATCACCAGTGTTTCGGCGCGTTTGATCGCACTCAACACAGGGGCGAGTGCTTCATCTTCGCTGTGTACATCCGCCGCCGCGAAACTGCCGTGCAAGAAATACTGCACACCAGCCGCTTTTGCCGCTTCGATCAGCGCCGCCGTGCCTTCAACGAGAAGCGTGCTGGCAAGCGACCAATCCGCCGCGAGAAACGGCGCGCCGTTCGCGATCTGTGCCGCAAGATTGACGACGATGAGGTTCTCACTCCCCAATGTGAGCATCGCGGAGCGCGTCTCACCTGCGCGGGTGAGATCAGGATACGCGGGAATGCCTCCATCAGCGCGAATACTTCCCGCGTCTGCCAGAGTCGCTCCCGTTCCGATCACCTTATGCCCGATGGCGGTCAAATGGCGCGTAGTTTCGCGCCCGATCATGGTTGTCGCGCCCGTGAGGAACACGCGCTTCGTAGGGATCGATTGAGTCATGCTGGTGTGCCTGCTTTGTGGATTTTGGACGAAATCTGTCGCGATTATGCCACTTTTGACCGGGAGAGATCAACCGCAAACAACGTACAACCATCATTAACGCCAAGATTCTTCGCGGCTTTGCGTTAACGCATTTTCTTAGCTGAACTGCTGCATGAAATCGCCAAAGCTGAGTAAATTCTGAATGGCGTCGCGCAGTATTTTCCACAGATCACCTAACGAAACGGTGGTCATGTTCACTTCCGGCTGCGGCACGGCGTCGATCAGCATATCGAGTTCTTTTAGTACCCGTTCATGTTTGGCGCGCAAACGGCTGAAGCGGGCAATCGCCTGATTAATGGCGATGTCCTCATGGACAACCCGTTTGCTATCTGGCGATTCGTAAAAATAGCGATACCGCCAATCGCGGTGTTCATCATTTAAGGTTGTCAAGCGATCGTGACAATATCCCAGCACCGCGAGAAGCTGTTCGGCTGCTCGTTTATCCGGCGTATCTTCGCCGCTTTCCAGCAAACTCCCCACGCGGTCGTTGAGTAGACGACCAACCATTTCGAGCGCAACGCGGGCACGGCTGAGTCGCTGTGTATATTCATTATTTAGCTGCCACAGAACTTCTGCCGACACCTCGAATCCCTTGATGACTTAGGCGGTGCGATGTACACCGGATGATAACACAAATAGCGCTGGTTAACCGTACAGGAATTAATGGGATTCAAACAGAACAGAAGTGCTAAAATTGTGTACATGCGGCATTTTTTGTGTTATGCTACCGATGTGAAAGTGTCCCTGGTGGTGGGCGATGAGCAAATACCGCGACGAGTACGACGATTACGAGGACGACTTCGAAGACGACGACACCTATGAAGATGATCTGGAAGACGACGAGGACGCGCCTCCCCCTCCCAAATCATCATCATCATCCAACCCATTCGGCAGTCGTTCTGATTCAAGTTCAGGTCAGTCCGGTCGGTCTGGTGTGTCCGGCGCTGGTCTACCGCCGCGTCCTGCACCGGGGAGCGGTTCCGGGGGATCAAGCGGATCGGGCGGCGGTATTACAACCCCCAGCCCAATACGCGGTAATCCACCCCTCGGCGGCAGCGGCGGAAACAATCCGTCGCCCTTCCAACGCTCACCTTTAGGCGGCAGCGGTTCATCGGGAAGTTCTGGTGGTTCCGGTGGATCAAGCGGCTCTGGTGGCTCTGGCGGCAGCGGTTCGGGTTCGGGTGGTGCATCAAACCCGTTTGGTCAATCGCGCCCCAATCCGTTTGGGGGCAGTGGTTCATCCGGCGGCAGCGGATCATCTGGCGGCAGTGGTTCATCCGGTGGAAGCGGATCAGGCGGATCGAGCGGATCGGGAAGTTCCGGTTCTGGCTCGTTCGGTGGATCACGCCCGAATTTACCCGGCTCGCCACCCAGCAGCGGATCAGGACAGCGCCCGAATTTACCCGGTTCTCCGCCAAGCGGCGGCTCAGGCGATCGGCGCGATGACCGACGTGATGACAGACGCGACGAGAAGCCAGCATCAGGTTCCGGCGCGTTTGGCGCTCGACCGAGCGGCGCACCCCCCGCAGCGAAACCGGACGATAAATCCTCCGGCGGCGGCATAGGCGGTCGCCTTGGCGGCATGTCGCCCTTCGGCAAGAAGGACGACGACAAAAAAGATGACAAAAAAGACGATAAGAAGGATGACAAATCCTCCGGCGGCGGCATAGGCGGTCGACTCGGCGGCGGTTTGCCCTTCGGTAAAAAAGACGACTCCAAACCTGCCGACAAGAAAGACGATAAGAAGGATGACAAATCCTCCGGCGGCGGTTTCGGCAGTCGCATCGGCGGCGCGCTTCCCTTCGGCAAAAAAGACGACTCCAAACCTGCCGACAAGAAAGACGATAAGAAGGATGACAAATCCTCCGGCGGTTTCGGCAGTCGTATCGGTGGAGCGCTTCCCTTCGGCAAGAAAGATGACGATAAACCCGCCGCGAGCGCCGCAGCGCGCCCCGGTGATCGTCCTGCGTCAACCTCGTCATCATTCGGCGGCGGCGCGTCGAGCAGTTCAAGCAGCGGCGGCGCGCGTCCGTTTGGAAGCGGTACCTCTGGAGGCTTCGGCGGATCATCGTCGTCTGCGCCCTCATCCGGCGGCGCGAAACCTGCCGCGCCTGCTGCAAGCAGCGAAAAGGGCGGCGGACTCGGCGGCTTGACCAAAGGCTTGGCGGGCAAACTCCCGTTCGGGTCAGGCTCGAAAGACGCGCCCAAGGGTGACGATAAATCCACGAAGGCGGATACAAAAGCGGTCGGCGGCTCTGGAATCGGCGGGAAAGCCGGTTTCGGCGGCGGCAAAACTGATTCGAAAGACAGCAAGAATGCGACCGCCCCCAAAGGCGCGAAAGCATCCGCAGCGGCGGCTATCCCGATTCAGGATCAACTCCGCAACCGCTTAAAAAGCATCTTCAACCCGCAGCCCGATCCCAAATCCGCGAAGGCGCGCATCAGCAAAGCGCCTAAAGTCGAATCGGGTGGGCTGTCGCTCGATACCAAGCTTGATATTGTCGGCGTCGTCCTTGTGTTGGGATCACTGGCAATCCTGTTGAGCAGCTTATCCCCATCACAAGGTGCGGTGTTCGGCGGCATCAACGATCAGCTTTCTTATTTCTTCGGTTGGGGCGCGCTGGCGATCCCGATCGCGGCGCTCGGCATCGGCGCATTCTTGATCCTCCGTCACTTTGGCGACGAAGCCCCGGTGATCGGCGTTCAGCGATTGATCGGGATCGTGCTGTTCTATATTGGCTTGCTCGTCTTGATGCAGTACTACAACGCTTTCGATTATCCACCCAACCCCGGCGAGAATTACCTCGCTTATCTCGATCGTCTGCGCGTACTGCTGCCGTTGGCGGCAGATTTCGGACGCGGCGGGGGTCGTGTCGGCGGTGAACTGTATTACCAACTTTTGAGCAATTTCGGTGAGATCGGCGGCTTCTTTATCGTGCTGGCGGTTGTGGTGATCGGCATTATGCTTTCGCTCCGTTTGAGCGCCGCCGAGATCGCCATCATCATCATGAGCGTGGGACGCAGTTTCGGCACATCGATCACGCGCCGCCGTCAATCGGCTTCCGTACGCCGCGCCGAACGGGCAGAACTGGCACAGCAAAAAGCACTTGCAGCACAAGCCGCGCAGCCTGCCCCTATCAGCGTCATGCGCCCGCCGGAAACATTACCCGCTGGCAAACCTGCATCCCTGCCCGCGCCGATTCCCGCGCCGCCGATTCCTGAACCTGTCGCCGCCGCCGTCGGTGAAGAACGCAAGATTCAACTGACGATGCGCGGTCAAACAATGGCATTCCCGACACCCGGAAACGAACCCGTAACGGTGGCGGCTTCGGCTGCCCCGCTGCCTGTTCCTATTTCTGCTGCGGCATCTGTCACCGCACCCGCCGCTTCTACTGCTGCGGATGTGAATAAGCAGGGCGGCGGATTGTTCGGGCGCTTTGGTGGTCGCGGCGATCAAAAGCCCGCCGCCGCTCAAACCGCGCCAGCAGTTCAACCCACTGCCGCACCAACAACAGCGGCAGCGGCAGACGCGAAACAGGGCGGCGGATTATTCGGACGCTTCAGCGGTCAAAAACCGACGACTCCTACTGCTGCCGCACCCATGCCGACTCCGCCAGCATCGACCGCCGCGCCTACGCAGTCACCGCCGCCGATCGCTGCGCCCGCCGCGTCTGTCAACCCGCCAGCGGCACCCGCGCCGGAACGCCCCTCCAGCTTGGGCGATCTTGCCCGCGCTTCGATGCCGCCCGCTCCGCCAGCCGAAGCGCCGAAACCACTTGCTGTGCAGCCGCTTCAGCGCCCGCCGTTGAGCGTACCCGCGCCCGTGTCGAAACCCGCGCCGGAAAACGATGGGGTTGATGAGGAGTTCGATAAAGCCGCCTCAGCAATTCCCGGCTTGACTTCGCCTGTGTTGACTGCCCGTTCGCCGCGCCTCACGCCGACGGATGGCGATATCACACGCCAGCCGCAGCACACCGAAGCACCGCCGCCTGCGCCGCCCTCAGCGCGTGCCGTTTCGCCGATCAATGGTGACGTTGACCCGTTCCCGGTTACCCAACAGCGACCGCGTACGCCAAAAACATGGAAACTGCCGGAAACCTCACAAACCTTGATGAGCGGGCAGGATCAGGAACTCGATCATGCGCTCCTGCTGCGCCGCGCCAAGATCATCGAAGAAACGCTCGATAGTTTCGGCTCTCCCGGTCGCGTCGTCGAAGTCCGCACCGGTCCTGTGATTACGCAGTTCGGTGTCGAACCGGATTACATCCAAGCGAGAGGCAAGAAAAGCCGTGTCAAAGTCGGCGCGATCGCCGGGTTGGATAAGGACTTGCAGCTTGCGCTCGGCGCGAAATCGATCCGTATCGAAGCGCCTGTCCCCGGCAAGGGGTATGTCGGTATCGAAGTTCCAAACGAACAAAGCGCGATCGTGCGCTTGCGTGATGTGATGGAAAGCGAGCAGTTCAAGCGCATCAATAAGCCGCTGACGATCGCCCTCGGTCAAGGCGTGGACGGTACACCCGTCGCCGCTGACCTGACAGGCATGCCGCACTTGCTGATCGCCGGAACGACAGGTTCCGGTAAATCAGTCTGCGTTAACTCGATCATCGCCAGCTTGCTGATCCGCAACACGCCGCAGACGCTCAAGTTCATCATGGTTGACCCCAAGCGCGTCGAGTTGACCCAGTACAACGGCATTCCGCACTTGGTCGCTCCCGTCGTCGTCGAACTCGAACGTATCGTGAGCGTCCTCAAGTGGGTGACGCGCGAAATGGACGAGCGCTATCGCAAGTTCAACGCGGCAGGGGCGCGTAACATCGAGGACTTCAACCGCCATCTGCGCGAAGGCGAAGAATTGATGCCGTACATGGTCGTCATCATCGACGAGTTAGCCGACTTGATGATGCTCGCGCCGGATGAAACGGAAAAAGTGATCACCCGTATCGCCGCCCTCGCCCGTGCGACCGGTATCCATCTCGTGATCGCCACACAGCGCCCGTCGGTCGATGTCGTCACCGGTTTGATCAAAGCGAACTTCCCGGCGCGTATCGCGTTCGCGGTGGCAGGCGGTGTCGACAGCCGCGTTATTCTCGACCAACCCGGCGCGGAACGTCTGCTCGGTCGCGGCGATATGCTCTACATGAGCGGCGACTCGCCCGCGCCTGTCCGTCTGCAAGGCGTGTTCGTCAGCGATACCGAAATCAACAACATTACCCGCGCATGGCGTGGTCAAATGACCGAACAAGACCTGATCGCCGCCTCGCGCCCGATTGCATCCTCCTTCCAAGATGAAGCACGGATGGCGGTCGGGGATGGCTCACCGAATAATGCATGGAATCCGCTCGTCACCGGGCGCGGCACACCCGGTCAGCCGAACACGAGTGTTCGCCCATCCGGTCAAACCAGCATGTGGGATCAAGAAGCGCGCGCGCAGTCGATGGTGCGCTCGATGCCCAACGACGATGACAGCGAAGACGATGACGAAGATGAGGATGTCGATCAGGAGATGTACCTGAAGGCGGTCGAACTCGTGCGCCAGCGCAAAAAGGCGAGCGTTTCCCTCCTTCAGCGTCAGCTTCGCATCGGCTACACCCGCGCCGCCCGCTTGATCGACATGATGGAGGAGCGCGGCATCGTTGGACCTGCGAAGGATGGCAGTAACCCGCGTGATGTGATCGGGTAAGAAATCGTCTCCACGCAATAAAAAAGGACAGGGTTTGCGCCCTGTCCTTTTTGTTTATATCGCTATATCGCGCTTAACGGCGGGGTCGGGAGCGGCGGCGGCTGTATCCCCGGAGCAAACAGCCCGTACAGGTTATACGCCAGCATGGCGATCAACGCGAAAATAATGATCGCAATCAGCAGACGGCGCGGCAGATAATACACCGGCTTTCCATCATCGACTTCGCTCTCGAATTCGCTGTCCTCGTAATCGTCCATCTACCGCGTTCCCAGCGTATCGATCAAAAACGCATACGCTTCCGCATCTTCGCGCAGGTGATCATACCGTCCCGATGATCCCGCGTGACCGCTGCCCATATTGGTGATCAACGTCAAACGATTTGAATCCGTCTTGAGGGTTCGCAGTTTCGCCGTATATTTCGCCGGATCCCAGAACGGCACTTGCAGGTCGTTCAACCCGGCGCGGATATACATATTCGGATACGCCTTCGCTTCGATGTTGTCATACGGCGAATACGAGTGTATGTACGCGAACGGCTCCGGTTCGTTCGGGTTGCCCCATTGATCATATTCCGGCAGGGTCAGCGGGAGCGTCGGATCAAGCATAGCGGTCACGACATTGGTGAACGGGACAAGCGCAATCACCGCCTTGAACAAATCCGGGCGCATGTTCGCGACCGCTGTCACCAGCAAACCGCCCGCGCTACCGCCCATCATGCCCAAGCATTCCGGTGATGTGATCCCGTCCGCGATCAGGAACTCGGCGGCAGCGATAAAATCAAGAAACGTGTTCTTCTTGTGCATCAAGCGCCCGTTGTCGTACCACGCGCGCCCCATCTCGCTGCCGCCGCGAATATGGGCGATTGCAAACACGAACCCGCGATCGATCAAGCTGAAGCGTTTGGTATCAAAGGATGCCTCACTCGCGTAGCCGTAGGAGCCATAACCGTACAGCAGAGTCGGGTTTTGCCCGTCGAGCTTCAGCCCTTTTTTGTGAACCACCGAAATCGGCACGCGCGTCCCGTCGTGTGAAGTCGCAAACACGCGGGCGCATTCGTACCGGGATGGATCATAGCCGCTCGGTATCTCGATCTGCTTACGCACAATCCATTCTCCCGTCTTCACATCGTAATCGACGGTAGACTGCGGCGTGATCGGGGACATATATAAGAAGCGGAACCGCTGCGTCTCCCATTCCAAGTTTGGCTGCGGACCGAGCGTATACACAGGTTCGGGGAATGCGATATAGCGGACGTTCGTCACGCCATCCGGCGCGGAAATCCGCCGCTCAAGCAGTCCGCTGCGCCGCTCATGCAGCACGAGAAAATCCGCGAATACATCCACCGCTTGCAGATACGTATCCTCGCGGTGAGGCACGATTTCGCGCCAATTTTCGCGTGAATGGGCGCTGACAGGCGCTTGCATCAGCTTGAAGTTCTGCGCGTCTTCGTTGGTGCGGATCAAGAAGCGGTCGCCGTGATGCTGCACATAATATTCGATCCACGGGCGGCGCGGCGCGATCACCTGCCATGCGCCAAACGGATCATCCGTCGAAAGATACCGGACTTCGGTCGCGCTCATGCTGCCGCTGTGGATAAAGATGTACTTGCCACTTCGTGAGCGCTCTACACCGAGATAAAACGCGCCGTCGTCCTCTTGATAAACGACCGCTTCCTCATTACTGCCGAGCGTGTGACGAATCACCTGATAAGCGCGGTGCGCGCTGTCGTTCAGCAGGTAAAAGAATGTTTTGTTATCGTTCGCCCATCCGAATTCAGGATCGCAGTTTGGACCGCGCTCAAACAGGGTTTCGCCTGTTGACGTATCTTTGATAAAGATGGTGTATTCCCAGTTGCCGATCAGATCGACCGCAACCGCGATCAAGCGCTGATCCGGGCTGGGTTCGACCGTGGTCACGCGGCAGTATTCACGCCCTTGCGCGAGTGCGTTTTCGTCTACGAGGATTTCTTCCGCGCCGTTTTCGCCTTTTTTGCGGCAGAAAATCCGGTACTGCTTGCCCGATTCGGTGCGCGAATAGTAATGGTATTCACCGCGTTTGGCGGGATATGTGTCGTCGTCTTCTTTGATCCGCCCAACCATCTCTTGATACAGCGTCTCTTGCAGCGCCGCCGTGTGCGCGAGCGATGCTTTCGCGTAGGCGTTTTCCGCCTCCAAATAGGCGATCACCTCAGGATTGGTTTTGTCCTGTAACCACGCATACGGGTCATCGAACGTAGAGCCGAGATGTTCAAACGAGTGGGGAACAGTTTTGGCAGCAGGTGGCTGCATGAAGAACTCTCCTGATCAAAGTGTTTTGAAGTATTTTAGCACCAGCTCTAGCGGCATAGATGAGCAATAAAAAAGCGCAGAGGGAAATCATCACCCCTCTGCGCTCTCTGCGGTTCAAATGCCTTGACGATCAGCCGCCGCCGTGACCACCTTCAACGGGCGGGTTGGTGATGATGCCATCGCGCTGGTTGCGCTGGATCGCCAACTTGACTTCACCAATCGCGCGCGTCACGCTGATTCCACGCGGGCAAGCGGGGGTGCAGTTGTAGATCGTGCGGCAGCGCCAAACGCCGTTCGGCTCGGCAAGCACGTTCAAACGATCCTGCCAACCCTGATCGCGCGTATCGAAGATGAAGCGGTGCGCCTGAACGACCGCCGCCGGACCGACATATTCGCCATTCGCCCAGAACGACGGGCAAGAAGTCGTACACGCCGCGCACAGAATACACTTGGTCGTGTCGTCGAACTTCTCGCGGTCTTCATGAGACTGTAGGCGTTCACGCCCGCCTTCCGGGAGCGCCGTATCGTTCACAAAGTACGGCATCACCGAGCGATAATGCGCGAAGAACGGCTCCATATCGACCACAAGGTCTTTCAGGACGGGCAAGCCCAGGATCGGCTCGACCTGAATTTTTGTTCCCACATCCTTGACCAGTGCCTTACACGCCAGCCGGTTCACGCCGTTGATTCGCATCGCATCACTGCCGCAAATGCCGTGCGCGCACGCGCGCCGTAAGGTCAGCGTGCCGTCCTGCTCCCACTTGATGCGGTGAAGCAGTTCCAACACACGATCGGTTTCCTCCACATTTTCGACCGTGAAGGTTTGCCAGTAGGGCTTGTTTTTGCCCTGTACTTCCGGGTTGAACCGCCGGATACGGAAGGTGACATCCATAAAGTCAAACCTCAACTCTCAAATCGTTCGTTTTGCGTGGAACAAGTTGAAAGTTAAAAGCTAAAAGTAAGCACTGTATACTTTCGGCGTTTAACCTTCTCCTTTTAACTGTTCTTAGTATGACCGGACTTTCGGCATAAACCGCTCGTCTAGCTCGGCGAGCGATGTATCAACCTTCTTTTCCGTGTTCAGCGCCGGTTCCCCAACAGCGGGAGCAATCCCGATCTGCGGGCGTGTCACCAGCGTGTGAACCATCCAGTTCACATCGTCGCGCTTTTCGTAGTCCTCGCGGGCGTGCGCGCCTCGGCTCTCGGTGCGGTTAAGCGCGCTCACAGCCGTTGCTTCCGCCAGTTCGAGCAGTGCACCTAGTTCCCACGCTTCCAGCAGGTCAGTGTTGAACTGATATCCGCGATCATCAATTCCGAGATCGTTCTGGTAGCGCGCGCGCAGTTCGCGGACTTTCGCCAGCGATTCTTTCATGCCCGCATCCGAGCGGAACATACCAACGCCTTCGGTCATCGTCTTTTGCATTTCCTGACGAAGCTGACCATGCTTGGATTTACCGCTGCTGGTGCGAATACGCTCCAATTCCGCGACAATTTCTTTTTCCGGGTTCGGCGGGAGCGGCACAAAATCCGCCGTCTTGCAGTATTCCGCCATCGCCATACCGCCGCGCCGACCGAACACCACAAGGTCAACCAGCGAGTTTGTACCGAGACGGTTCGCGCCGTGAACACTCACACAGGCGACTTCACCCGCCGCGTACATCCCCGGCAGTACTGTTCCGGCGGCATCCGTGACCACCGCCGCATCGATGTTCGTGGGAATCCCGCCCATCGCATAGTGCGCTGTCGGCTGGATCGGCATCGGTTCTTTGACCGGATCAACACCCAGATAGGTGCGGCAGAAATCGAGAATATCCGGCAGTTTCTTTTCGACATCTTCGGCAGTGATGCGGCGTGTTTCGCCCGCTTCCGCCAGATAACGATTCACCGTCGGCGGCGTCACATCAAGATAGACGTAATCGTTGCCCTTCACGTCGTTTCCGTTGCGGATTTCAAGGAAAATGGCGCGGCTGACCACGTCGCGGCTTGCAAGGTCTTTGATACGCGGCGCATATTTTTCCATAAAGCGCTCACCGCGCCCGTTGATCAGCACACCGCCTTCACCGCGTACGCCTTCGGTGATCAGGATGCCCATCTTGTAGATGCCGGTGGGGTGGA
>CALBRY010000091.1 GCA_937927665.1 uncultured Chloroflexota bacterium | reverse complement strand
CAGTTTCCCACGCGGCAGGACTTGGATCGCGTCGCACCCGATCATCCGGTATTTTTGCGTGGTCGCAGCGGTCACGCCGCATGGGTGAATACGCTTGCGCTCCGTCTTTGCGGAATCGATCGTGACACACATGATCCGGAAGGCGGCGCGATCGGGCATGACAGCGACGGCGAACCGGATGGCATCCTGTACGAATGGTCAGCGATGGGCAAAGTAAGCGGACGTATTCCGCCGCGCACAACCGATCAAATCGCCGATCAGATGCGCGATACCCAGTCGCTTATGCTCTCGATGGGCATTACCGCCTTTCACGACATGGATGATCCGCCGTGTTTATCGGCGCTTCAGGTGATGCGCGAACGCGGCGAACTTCATCTGCGCGTCCTCAAGCAGATCAATCAGAAATATCTTCCTGCGGCGGTCGAAAGCGGGATTCGTTTCGGTTTCGGGGATGATCAGATTCGGATCGGGGCGCTCAAACTATTTGCGGATGGCGCGTTAGGTCCGCGCACAGCCGCGATGTTTG
The DNA here is from genome assembly GCA_937927665.1 of uncultured Chloroflexota bacterium. Taxonomy (GTDB): domain Bacteria; phylum Chloroflexota; class Anaerolineae; order Aggregatilineales; family Phototrophicaceae; genus Flexifilum. The sequence goes on along the minus strand of CALBRY010000091.1, from coordinate 16,639 downwards.
ACCCCTATGAAGGTGAACCGGACAATCGCGGTATCACCGTTCTCGACAAAGAAGAAATCGCATCCTTGATCGTCTCCGCCAGCCGTGCGGGACTTCCTACAAGCGTTCATGCAATCGGCGACCGTGCCGTGCATGATGTCCTTGATGCGTTTGAAGCAGCGCGGATTGATGAAGCAGAACGCGGGATTCCCCGCTCGGCGCGGCGTCACCGCATCGAGCATGTGCAGGTGATCCACCCATCCGATGTGGGACGGTTAGCATCGCTCGACGTGATCGCGTCGATGCAGCCCGTCCACGCGACCAGCGATTATCAAACAGCGGATCGTTATTGGGGCGCGCGCTCGGCATACGCTTACAATCCTCGTTTGCAGCTTGATCAGGGTGCGCGGGTCATTCTCGGTTCAGATTCCCCGTATGATATTCTCGATCCGTGGCAGGGAATCTATGCAGCGGTTACGCGCCGCCGCATCGACGGATCACCGGGGGAGTCAGGGTGGTATCCCGAAGCGCGGTTGAGTCTGCAAGAAGCACTGCACGGCTATACCGCCGCGCCGCCCTACGCTGCCGGGCTTGAGAATCGCTTAGGGCGGCTTGCCCCCGGTTATTATGCTGATCTGGTCATCCTTGATCGTGATCCATTTGCCATCCCAGATAATGAAATCCTGAGTATTCGCCCTCAAGCGACGATGGTCAATGGACAATGGGCATACGACAGGCAGCAGCAAAGATGACTCACGAAAAGGAGCAGACAAGATGACGAACCGATCGGGCATGAAACTCGGTGATCGCGAATTTCCTGTTCAAAACGATATGCTGAAAGAAGGCGATCCCGCGCCTGATTTTCGGCTGACTGCGAATAATTGGTCGACCAAAACGCTCGCGGACTACCCCGGCATGGTGAAAATCCTTAGTATTGTGCCATCGCTCGATACGCGGGTATGCGCGGCGCAAACGCGGCGCTTCAACGAAGAAGCCGCCGGATTAGGTGAGCAGGTGGTCATCCTCACCGTGAGCGCCGATCTTCCCTACGCGCAGCGCCGCTGGTGCGCCGCCGAAGGAATCGACCGGGTATTTACGCTCAGTGACCACAAAGATATGAACTTCAGCGATGCTTACGGCGTGCATGTCACCGATTTGCGGATTACACAGCGCGCCTGTTTTGTGGTGGATCAACACAATATCGTCCGTCACGCCGAATATGTGTACGTGATGGGCGACGAAGTGAATTTTGAAGCCGCGCTGCGCAAAGCGCGCGAACTGGTTGGAGAGTAGTTCAAATGGCAGACCCTCGTATTGATAAACTCGCGGATATTCTCGTCAATTATTCGACCCGTGTGCAGCCGGGTGAGTGGGTAGGTGTGCTGGGGGATGTGGCGGCGCTGCCGCTGCTCCGCGCCGTGTTCACCAAAGTTGTTGAAGCGGGCGGCAATCCAACCGTGATGCTCACCGATGAGTTTATGACACGTCAGTTTGTGCGGTTGGCGAACGATGAACAGTTCGCATGGCTTGATCCCAGCCAAACCGCTTATTATGAACAGGCAGATGTGTATATTCGCTGCAATTCCTTGACGAATACCCGTGCTTCTTCCACGATCGACCCGGCGCGTATTCGCCAGCGCCAGCAGCAGTTAAGCGGATGGTTGTCAACGCGCATGCGCCGCGCCGCTGAGGGATCATTCAAATGGGTTGGAACACAATACCCGTCGGAGGGCTACGCGCAAGAAGCCGGGATGAGCCTCGAAGAATATGAGGATTTCGTCTACGGTGCGACGTTTGCCGATAAAGCCGATCCGATCGCCGAATGGCGCAGCCTCGGCGAAATGCAGCAGAAAAAGATCGACTGGCTGAAGGGTAAACGCACCGTCAAATGTCAGGGTCCAAACATCGATCTCCAGCTTTCGATTGATGGGCGTGTTTTCCTGAATGCCTGCGGCGAACGCAACATGCCCGATGGTGAAATTTTCACAGGTCCCGTCGAAAATTCGGTCAATGGGTGGGTGCGCTTCTCGTATCCGTCAATCGTGCAAGGGCAGGCGGTCGAAGGGATTGAACTCCGCTTCGTGGATGGCAAAGTCACCGATGCCAGCGCCAAAAAGAATGAAACCCTGCTGCTTTCACAGTTGAACACCGATGCGGGTTCACGTTACCTCGGTGAGTTTGCCATCGGTACGAACTTCGGGATCAATCGCTTCACCGGCACGATCCTTTACGACGAAAAGATCGGCGGAACGATTCACATGGCAGTCGGGGCAGGGTATCCTGATACCGGCAGTGTCAACAAGAGCAGCATTCACTGGGATATGATCTGTGATATGCGCGTAGACAGTACCATTCATGTTGATGGTGAATTGTTCTATCAGAATGGTCAGTTCGTCGTCTAAAAGCGGGGAATTATCGCGGAGAATGCAGAGAGCAATAACTCCTCTGCGTTCTCCGCGCTCTCTGCGTTTACTTCACGAGTAAGTCTTCCGGTTCGCGGTCTGCGATGACTTTCCGCAGTTCGATGATCTGATCGCGGAGGAGTGCTGCTTTCTCGAATTCGAGCGCTTTCGCCGCGCCCTTCATCTCCGTTTCCAAATCCTTGACCATCTTGTGCAGATCATCTTTCCCCAACGTCGCAAGCAGTCCTTGACCTTCCGCCGCGGATGCCCGCGCTTCTTCAGAGATTTGACCCTTCACACGGTCGGTCAAGTCGCGCACCTGTTTGACAATCTGCGTCGGTGTGATGCCGTGGGACTGGTTGTGCGCGTCCTGAACGGCGCGGCGGCGGTTCGTCTCATCAATCGCGCGTTTCATGGAGTCGGTCATTTTATCGGCGTACAGGATGACCTTTCCTTCAACATGCCGCGCCGCGCGCCCGATTGTTTGGATCAGCGCTTGTTCGGAACGCAAGAACCCTTCTTTGTCTGCGTCCAGAATTGCCACGAGCGAAACTTCGGGGAGGTCGATCCCTTCGCGCAGCAGGTTGATCCCCACGATCACATCGTAGACACCAAGTCGTAGATCGCGCAGGATTTCGACGCGCTCAAGAGTTTGTACTTCGGCGTGCAGATAATGGGCGCGTATCCCATTCTCCTGAATATATCCCGCGAGTTCTTCCGCCATGCGCTGCGTGAATGTGGTCACCAGCACGCGCTGACCTTTCTTGACGCGCAGCGCGATTTCCTGAAGCAGATCATCAATCTGTCCGGCAGTCGGACGCGTGATAACTTCTGGATCAAGAATCCCCGTCGGGCGGATGATCTGCTGAACAGTGCGCTGGCTTACTTTGCGCTCATAAGGTCCCGGCGTCGCTGAGGTATACACGACTTGATTGATGCGTGCTTCGAACTCATCAAACTTGAGCGGGCGGTTATCCATCGCGCTCGGTAGACGGAATCCGTAATCAACCAGCGTTTCTTTGCGTGAACGGTCGCCGTTGTACATTCCGTTCAACTGGGGGATCGTCATGTGACTTTCATCGATCACCATCAGGAAGTCTTTCGGGAAGTAATCAACGAGTGTCCACGGTGGACTTCCCGGCGGACGTTGATCCAGATGGCGCGAGTAATTCTCGATGCCGCTGGTGAATCCCATTTCGCGCAGCATCTCAAGATCATAGCGTGCGCGTTGTTCGATACGCTGTGCTTCGATTAACTTGCCTTCGCGCTTGAAGTACTGAATCTGCCCCTCAAGCTCCTGCTCAATGTCGTGCAGCGCTTTCTGGAGCTTATCTTGATCCGCCATGAACTGCGCCGCCGGAAAGAACACGATCACATCCTGCTGACTGATCAATTCCCCTGTGACCGGATCCATTTGCAGAATACGCTCGACTTCATCCCCGAACAGCGTAATGCGATACGCGAATTCTTCATATGGCGGTCGCACTTCGAGCACATCACCGCGCGCCCGGAATGTCCCCGGCGCGAGATCGGCATCGCTGCGTGCATATTGAATCTGCACCAGCTTTCGAAGCATCGTTTCGCGCCGGATCTCACTCCCGACGCGGACTTCGAGAATAGAAGCTCCCCATGTTTGCGGATCGCCTGTGCCATAGATGCAGGAAACCGATGCGACGATGATCGTATCGCGCCGCGAGAGCAGGGCAGCCTTCGCCGCGATCCGCAGCCGCTCGATCTGTTCGTTGATCTCCGTTTGTTTTTCGATGAACAAATCGTAGCGCGGAACGTAGCTCTCCGGTTGGTAGTAATCGTAGTAGCTGACGTAGTATTCGACAGCATTACGCGGGAAGAACTCTTTGAACTCGGAATATAGCTGCGCCGCAAGCGTTTTGTTGTGCGCGAGAATCAGCGTGGGGCGCTGTGTTTGTTGAATCAGATGGGCAACGGTAAATGTTTTGCCCGTGCCTGTTGCGCCAAGCAGGGTTTGATAGCGCAATCCTTGCTCAAGACCTTCGACCAATTCCTCAATCGCGTGGGGTTGGTCGCCCGTAGGTTGAAAATCGGATACCAGTTCAAATCTGGGCATGGGGCGCACACTTTCTTCCGATGCGGAGTGCCTTAATTATAGCACAAACGAGCGGAAATAGATCCGTTGAATGGAGTGTCTAGGCGCTGATAGATCGCGTATGCGAAGTAATGATATATGCGTTTTATTCGCAAGGTGTGACGAGAACAACGTTTGCTTTTCCTACATTCCTAATCGACCGTTGACAAGGAGGGATGCCAATGGTATCCTTCCATCACAATATGATGCGGGGTAGAGCAGAGGTAGCTCGTCAGGCTCATAACCTGAAGGTCGCGTGTTCGAGTCACGCCCCCGCTATTAAGTCAAAGCGCACTTACACAAAATGTAGTGCGCTTGTGATTTGGATGCTTGAGAAGACAACTAGGTGATGTAGCTCAGCTGGTTAGAGCGTTCGACTCATAATTGAAAGGTCGCTGGTTCAAGTCCAGCCATCACCAACCACCTTAAGACTTCCTTTTATGGAAGTCTTTTTTTGTCTCCGTTCCAGATGACCACACATTTACAGCGCAATTCAGGAATCGGGTGGATGTGATGCACTGGAACGGCGCTTTTAGCGCTCATTCCTGATCAAATCCTCCCATGTTTCGCGCTGTCGTGCGATCTCCCATGAGTCGCCTGCCGCATTGATCACCACTTCGGCGGGGCGTAAGCGGGCATTATAGTTGCTCGCCATCACCATCCCATACGCCCCGGCTGTCATGATCGCCAGTAGATCGCCGCGCTGCGGATCGACGAGAAGCGCCTGCCGCGAAAATACATCGGTGCTTTCGCACACTGGACCGACGACTTGAAATTTTCCCGCATCTCCAGCACGCTGTTCGAGCGGCACAACAGCGTGATACGCCTCATAAAGCATCGGGCGGATTAATTCCGTCATCCCTGCATCAACGATCACGAACGTGTCCCAGTCCTGCTTTTTCACATACTGCACTTCGGTGATCAAAATCCCTGCATCAGCAATGATGCCGCGCCCCGGCTCAAGCATAACGTCAAACCCGTTCACCAGCGGCGCGATTGCCTCCGCGAAGGCGCTGGGGTGGGGAAGTTCATCACTGTCTTGATAAGCCACCGGAAACCCGCCGCCAATATCAAGCGTCTTGATTCCGAATCTGAATGCAAGATCGCGGGCGATCTTCACCGCTTGAGCAGTTTCGGCAACATCCTGCAATTGACTGCCAATGTGGACATGAATGCCCGCAAAATCGAGGTGTGGGTATCGGCGCGGATCGGAGAGAATATCCTGTACAACATCCATCGATAACCCGAATTTCGCGCTGCCATGCCCTGTCGCTATATGAGGAATGGTGTTGGCGATGACATGCGGGTTCAGGCGAAGGGCGACGCGTTGGCGTACGCCAAGCGCTCCCGCAATCGTGTTGATCAAATCGCATTCATCGCGGTTTTCAATATTGATCCAGCCGATTCGCTGTTCCACGGCATAGCGCAGTTCAGTCATCGTTTTACCGACGCCTGCATAGACGATTTGATCCGGCGTCGCGCCAGCGGCTAACGCTCGGAAGATTTCGCCGCCGCTGACAGCGTCCATGCCTGCACCTGCCGCGATGAGTGCGCGCAAAAGCGCGAGATTACCATTGGCTTTGATGCTGTAATGAACGTGCGCCGAGATCGCTGCACCCTCAAAGGCATCCTTGATCGTATAGTAGTTATGCAGCACCCGTTTGAGGCTGTAAACGTAAAGTGGTGTACCAACGGAACGCGCAATTTCAGCGGCGCTAAAGGTATCTGCAATCAGAGAATTGGTGCGATAATAGAAGCTGGTATTGAGCATCCGTAAGCCTTTCGAGACGCACCCGAACCTTGTATCACGGGAGCGAGGATTGTATCCTGAAACAGACGGTAAGGTAGGATCAAGAGCGTGGACAAATCGGTGGATAAGCCGGAAACCAGATTAGCCAGACAATATGAAGCGATTCGCCGTCGCGAATACGAGCTGATTACCAATCTACTCGATGTACTGCCAAGCGTCGATGGTATTGGCGAAGAGCGGATAGCGCAGGTGCGCGATGCCCTCTTTCACGCGGATCACCCATACTTGATTGTGTTTGTCGGACCGTTTAGTTCCGGCAAATCGAGCCTGATCAATGCGCTTCTCGGCAAAACCGATCTGCTGCCAGTTGGACCTGTGCCAACCACAGACCGGATCAGCATTTTGCGCTACGGCGAAACGGCTCAGGTGATGCGCGCCAGTGAACTTGATACAGTGTTTCACCCGTCGCCGCTGCTGCAAAAAGTCAGCTTTGTCGATACGCCGGGGCTGGAGTCGATCTTCCAGAAACACGAGGATATTACACGGCGTTTCTTACATCGTGCCGATACGGTGCTGCTCGTCATGATGGCGACTCAGGCAATGACGGCGCGCAATCTCGAATACATGCGGATGCTGCGCTCATATGGCAAGACAGTGATCCTGATCCTCAATCAGGTTGATCTACTTTCGCCGGAGGAACGCGAAACGGTGCGCCAGTATGTCATCGACCAGAGTTCACTTCAGCTTGGCTTCAAGCCGGAAATCTGGATGATGTCGGCGCGGCTCGGTTTAGAGGCGCGTAACCCGGATGGCACAGTCGATGCGGAAAAGTGGCAGGCGAGCGGGTTGGAACAGCTTGAACACTACATTGATGATCAACTGGGGGATCTAGCGCGCCTAAAGCAAAAACTGCAAACGCCCTTATCGATTACCCAGAATGTCTACCAGACAGCGCTTTCGGCGGTGCGGGAGAATCAAGCGGCGCTTGACCAATATCAATCGATCTCACAGAACGTAGAGCAGCAGCTCAATATTCACAAGCGTGAGCAGGATCGCACCGTACGCGATCTCGATGATGAAATCACGGCGAAATTCACGGACGCAACCCGCCGCAGCAGCATCTCGATTCGCCAGATGTTTCATTTGAATCGGGCGTTTGGCTCGGTGGGGCGTGGAGTCCTCGAATTGGTCGGATTATCTCGCCTACAGCGCGAAGGTTCGTATACCCGTGCCCAATTTGAAGCCGGAAAGGTTTTCGAACCGATCAACGAACTCAGCGAGGTGGTAGACAGACTCGCGCCGCGCCTTGAAGGAAAAGATCTTCAAGACATTGACGATCTGGTGAAGTATGCCAAACGCGAGATCGCCGCGCTTCCCGCATCGATTCAAAGCAAGGTGATCGGCGAAGTGCGACCCGCGCTCGGTTATGATCGCTCCGCGCTTCAACAGGTGCGCGATGATCTGGACGCGATCGAGCAGGAAGCAAAAACCGTCGAAACCGGAAAACTTGAGACTGCTGTACGTAATACCCTCCTGTATCTGGCGGGTTACGAAATCCTCTTTGTGATGTTCGCTGTTATCGCGCTGCTCTTGAATCCGTCTGCAACCAGCCCTGATCAGCCGTTCCTAACACTCGGTCTGATCGTTTTCCTGCTGGGTGTCGGCGTGTTGGGTGTCCTGTTCCTGCCGCTGCGCGGTCGTATGCTGGAAACCCAGCACGCAAATCGCCTATTGGGATTGCAGGCGCGCTATTTGGATACATTCAATCGTGCTGCCGAGAAGCAGATCACCTATGGAATGCAGCTCCGCCGTGAAGCGATTGCGCCGCTCACGCGCTTGATCGACGCGCAAACGACCATTCAGTCCGGTCAATTAAAGACGCTGCAAGCAGCGGGCGAAGAGATCGCGAAGGTCGAAGCAGAACTGACGGCGATGGGCAAGAGCGGTGTGCTTGCAGGATTGAGAGGCTGAGGTGACGACATTACCCACCGCAACAACGGTGTTAACTCTAGAAGGTCCACTGGCGGCGCTCCGCGAATCGGAAATCCGCCTGCTCACTGACCTTGCAACTGCGCTGACGGATGCGGGCGAAGGTTCGGCAGAAGACCGCCAGCGCCTCATGGATGTAGCGCAAGACATCCGCGAATTATTCTTTCTGGTGGTGATCATCGGCGAGTTCAACGCGGGGAAATCTACATTTATCAATGCGCTTCTGGGGGATGATCTCCTCCCGATGGGGATTACGCCCACAACCGAAGTGATTGAGCTGATCAAGCATGGCGATCAAGTATCGCGTGTGCCAGAAATGCGCTCGGATGGCATTCGTGTCTGGATTCATCCAAACACAGGTGCGCCGGGTGTTGCGCTGGTGGACACTCCCGGAACGGGATCGATTTTCGCCAAACACGAGAAAACCGCCAAGTCGTTCCTGCATCGCAGTGATCTGGTGATCTTTGTGATTTCGGCAAAGCGCGCCTTTGCTGAAACCGAACGCCTTTATCTGGAGTTGGCGAAGAACTACGGCAAAAAGATCATCCTTGTCGTGAATCAGGTCGATCTCCTTGATGCGAGTCAGCAGATGGAAGTCCGCCGTTTTGTCGAACAGCAGGTGCAAGAACTGCTCGATCTGCGACCGCTCCTGTTTATGGTATCGGCGAGAGACTCCCTAAACAGCAAGGGCACAGCATCCGAGAGCGGCATTGACGCGGTCAAGGCGCATCTGCGCGGCGTATTCAGCGAGATGTCACCGACCAAGCAAAAACTGCTCACGCCGCTTGATCTGGCAGAGCATATCGCAGACCGATACATCGACTCCGCAAAACATCAAGCGGATGCGATCAGCATGGACACGACAAAAGCGCGTGATATTCAAAGCGAGTTGGAGAGTCAGTCACAGGGCTTAAGCACCCAGCTCAAGACCGCACGCGCCGAAATCGACCGCGTATTTGACGGCATGCGCCAACGCGGGCAGGAGTTTATCGGTTCGCGCCTTTCGCTGCGTCAGATCGGGCGGTCACTCAGCCGCGAGAAACTTCAGCAGGATTTTCAGGATGTCGTGATCGGGCGTGCGCTGCGCGAGATCAATGATGCCAGCAGCGGATATATCAACGCGCTGGTGGATAACAGCCGCTCGTATTGGCGCGGCGTTATTGAACGATTGAACACCGTTCGCGCACAACTGGAAGGCGAAGTCGGCGGGCTGGATGCGGGGGTTTACGCTGAACAGCGCGAAGCACTCGAAGAAGCGATCCGCATTGCCGAAACAGAACTCAAGACATATTCGACCGGGCGCGTAATCGGCGAAATGGAAGAATCCTTCCGCTCCAACATGAACGGATTCCTGGTCAGTTCGATCACATCTGTGTTAGGTATCATCGTTGCAGCGGCGGCAATTCTGGCGCAAGGTCCGGTTGTTGGGCTGGCGGCGGCGGCGTTGATTGTCGCGGCTCCGTTGGCGGTGCTTGGTGGTGCGGCGACCTATCGCTACTACCGCCGTGTGACCGCGGATGCGAAGAAAGACTTCGATGATCGCATTGATACGCTTCAAAAAACCTATCACGAAGCGATCGATTCCCTGACGCAAAAAGAGCGCGCACGCCTCGCACACTATGGCAATCAGGTATTGACGCCGATTTTCAGCCGTCTCAACGTTCTGAGCGGGCGCTATAACGCACAGTTGATCGCATTGCGGACATTGCAGAATCAGCTTGCGATTATCCGAAAGGGTATCGAGGACGTAAAATGAGTACGATTTCGCTTGAAGATCAGCTTGTTGTAGCGATTCAGCTAGGACTTGCCGCCTTCTTGAGCGCTATCATCGGACTCGATCGCGAGCGATTAAATAAGCACGCCGGACTGCGGACACATATTCTCGTCGGGGTGGGGTCGTGTTTGTTCACTGCCCTTTCCCTGTTTGCCTTTCCAAATTCCGAGACGAGCCGCATTGCCGCTCAAATCGTGACAGGGATCGGTTTTCTCGGAGCGGGCGCGATTTTGAAAGAACACAATCGGGTGCATGGTTTGACAACTGCCGCCTCTATCTGGGCAACGGCGGCAGTCGGAATGTCGGTCGGAGTTGGGGCGTGGTTTCTCGCTATCATCGCGACCCTGCTGATCTGGATCGTGCTTGCGGTTGTGCTTCGTGTCGCAGAAGACATCGATAACAAACACGCGCCAAGAGAAACATCGGACTAATCAAAGTCCGTGAATCTGTTTGACGCGGGCAAGAATTGGGGCGATATCTGGCGCAGTGCGCCGGATATCAGCTTGACCAAGCGGATCAATAATCGTCTCATCACGCAGCAGGACGCGGGCAATATTCGCCCAACCATGCCCTAACGCGGTCAGGTCATAGCCCCCTTCCATCACGAAAACAATTCGCCCGTCACACAGTGCATCCGCCATTTTGACGAACTCGCGGCTGATGTGAGCATACCCCGTTAGGGAGAGCGTTAATCCTGCCAGCGGATCAGCCCAGTGGGCATCAAACCCCGTCGAGACGAGGATGAGATCAGGCTTAAAACGTTCTGCCGCTTTCCAGATCACCTGATCCACGATTGCCGCGAAGCTCGAATCACCGTGCCCGATGGGGAGAGGAATATTGATCGTGTATCCCGTTCCCTTGCCGCGCCCGGTGTCCTCGATTGCACCCGTGCCGGGGTAGTGCGGGAACTGATGGGTGGAAATGAACATCACCGAAGGATCGTCATAGAAGATCGCCTCTGTGCCGTTGCCGTGATGTACATCGTCATCAATGATCAGGATCCGCTCTAAGCCGAGTGTTCGCTGTGCGTATCGGGCGGCGATGGCGACATTACTCAGCAAGCAGAACCCCATCCCGCGTCGGCTCAATGCGTGATGCCCCGGCGGTCGCACGATCGCAAATGCGTTATCAGCGCGTTTTTCTGCGACTTCAGCGACCGCGTTTATCACCCCACCCGCCGATAACCGGGCGATTTCGTAGCTCACAGGCGCGACATAGGTATCTGCATCCAGTCCCACCATCCGATCCTGCTGGCTGATGCGCTCCAATAGATCGAGATATTCCGCCGTGTGAACCGCGAGGATCGCCTCCAGATCGGCGGGCTGCGCCTCCATGGACTTCAAACGCGGAATCAGCCCATCTGCTTCAAGCTGTGCCCACACAGCGCGAATACGTCCGGCGTGTTCTGGGTGATCCGGCAGATCATGCTCAACACAGCGCGGATGGGTTACATAGGCAGTCGTCATCACGAATGCTCCTGCATAACTGATTGCTTTTGCACCTACTCGGTGAGCGGCACAGCGCGAGGACGAAGGATCAGATAATCAAATCCGTTCATGGCGATTGTTTCCGTTTGTTCATACTCGCGTTGGATCGCCTGTAAAACTTCTGTTGGGTAAAACTGAGCGCGCATGATCACCAGCCCGAACGCCTGATCCTCGATCATGGCGATCAATTCGGTGCCGTCGAACACGCCGTTCAGCCACAAATTAAGCAGCTGTGTTGGGTTCGTGATCACGTCCTGATCCGCCAGCAGTTGAAATCCGGCTTCTTCGCTGAGCGCGGGGCGGTCGCTGGTGCGGATCATTTCGACAATTTGCCAGCCCGCATCAATATCTGCCTGTGTCGTCCAATGTCCAATATCCGCATAGCCGCCGACAATTCGCGTTGCCGAGTCGTAAAAGCCATTTAGTGCATTCGCTTCGATACCGAACACATCCGCGATTGTGCTGTACACAGGCGCATCGGTCGGCAGATGCATCACTGTTCGACCGTAACCGAGGTAGAGCAGGGGGATCACGATGAGCGCCGAAGCGGTCAGCGGACGCGCCAACCGTTTGAAGGGAAAAATCACGATCCGGCTCAGATAGTTGACGGGGAAGTGCCAATCGCCGTTGAGCATCTTGGCGGCGAAAATACCGCTCAGGATCATCACGGCGGCGATCGATGTGGCAAAGTAGCTGTCACCGCCGCCCCACGTTCCTGAGAGCGCACCTTGCACGAGGCTTGCGGCAAACCAGAGCGCATAAATCGAGATGCGGCTGAAATATACTTGATAGATTACCAGCAGCACCGCCGGAACGATCAAGAAGCCGTGTAAATACCACCACAGGCGGAACAACCCGATTGTCTGATCAAAATTGATCCGGTTGACGTTCGCTTGAATCGCCTGCCGAAACCACTCGCCATCGGTGGCAAGATTCATCCATAAGAAGATCACGCCGCCCGCCAACGCAAACAGCACACCTGCGACGATTGCCCGGCGCGGCTGCCGGATGAACAGGAAAATCAATGCAGCGGCGGCAGTAAATATCGCTAGCTGTTTGGTATATCCGGCAGCGATGATCAACACCAGACCCAGCGCGATTACCCGGCGGCGTCTGCCTTGATCAGGGATTTCGTTCGCTCCGGCAAGGATGACCACCGCCAGCGTTTCGAACATCACCATCGTCATATGCTGCCGGAACAGCGGTCCAATGTGATAGACCGTATTCGATGCCAAAAATGCCAATCCCGCAAGGATTGCTATATCGCGGCGGCGTCCTTCTCGATACACTGCCAACCCGATCGCCGATGCAGTGACCAATGTGCCGAGAAATCCAAGCAACCGCCCATACCAGTACGCCGAACCGAACACCCATACAAACGGCGCGGCGATTACATGAAACAGCGGCGGATAATTGCTGGAATAGAACGGGTAAGTATCGGTATTGCGGTAGGGGAATTCTCCCTGACTGAACAGGATCGTATCGACCAGTTCAAAGCCTTCGCCTTGATCGTAGTCAAACGGAAACTGCATTAAGTTGATCGCGTAGCCGACATAAACGAGCAGATAGCCGACCATCACGACGAGCGCCGCCGCGATCAGGATGCGATGTGCCAGCGTGAGCAGAGATGGGCGTGTGTTCATCTTACGCTTCCGCCTTGCCTAAAGGAATCAACGTCAGCCCTAGGAATGCCGCCGCGAAGCACAAAACAAGCGCGACCTGCTGCGCGGGACCAATCCCGCCTTCGCGCCCCACGTCGAATAGGTCAATCGCAAGAATGCCGAAAAAGCCGAGGACGCCGCCGATCAAAAGCAGAAGTCCGAGTATGCGTTTGGTCAAAGTGAATGTGGTTGAAAACATAATATCGTCAGTATAGCCTCCTGAACTAAAACGCTCAATGCCCTGCGTGCAACTCTTGTGATTGGACATGCGTATAGGGGGTATGGTAACAATGAACAATAGGCATCGAATCGTACAAGGAGTCCGTCGATGAACGACGAACCCATTCAGCAGCCAGAGGACAGCGTGCGCGTTTCGCGCTTGAGCAGCGCGCCGCCAGAACCGACGGATACCGAAGCGGAAGAGACAATCCGCGAATACGAAGCGCGGTACAAACACCGCCATGATCTTGAAAGCGACGCTGAAGGCGAAGACGATCTGCCTCTGCGCCGTGCGCCATCGACTGCGACAATTCCCGCGCCGCAGCGCAATCGTCCGCGCAGTTACAGCACACTCCGCGTAACCGACGACGAGCGCTTATGGGCAGCGGTCGCGCATATCAGCGCTTGGGTGACATTTCTCGGCGGCATCGCCACGATTGGCACGATCATTCCCGTCAGCATCTTCATTCCGCTGATCGTCTACTTCCTGTTCCGCCGCAAGTCGGATTATGTCGCGTTTCATGCGCTTCAGGCGTTCGTAATCCAGTTAATCGGCACGGTTGGCGCGGCGATTCTCCTGTTCGCGGGCGGATTGGTCTGGGGCGTGGGCATGGTCATCGCGCTGTTTTCGATGGTGGTCGCCGTTGGTTTCGTGCTCGTACCCGTCTGGGCGTTGGTTGGCATTGCACTGTTATTCGTTGTGTTGATCATGCCGATTGCGATGGTTGTTTTTGGAACCATTGCCGCAGTTGCGACATACAACGGGTCAGACTATCACTACCCCTACATCGCTCGTTGGGTTGATCGACAGCTTGCGGGCGGGTTTCTCAACACAATCTAACCGCTGATATTCACAGCGCGTTCGCTTAGGGGCAAGAGCATCTCTTGTCCCTATTTCTTTATGGGCGATCGTGCTATTCTTTCCTCGTCAATTGAACGTTTTACCGCCTTTCAATCAACCTTCGCAGGAGCAGCAGCAATGTTGAAAACACATACGTGCGGCGAACTGCGCTTACAGCACGCGGGTCAACGCGTAGAACTCGCCGGATGGGTGTATCGCCGCCGTGATCAGGGTGGGATCATCTTCCTCGATTTGCGCGACCGCTGGGGCATCGCACAGGTCGTCATTGACGAATCTGCCAGCCCTGAAGCGCATGACGCAGCCGGTCAGCTTCGAAATGAATACGTTGTTCACATCAAAGGCACGGTGCGCGCACGTCCGGAAGGCACGGCAAATTCCGAGCTTTCGACGGGCGAAGTCGAAGTCGTCGCCGATGAGGTGGAGCTGCTGAATCCGTCGAAAACGCCGCCGTTCTACATCAATCAGGAAACCAAGATCGACGAGACGGTGCGTATGAAATACCGCTATCTCGATCTGCGTCGCCCGCGTATGCAAGATAATCTTGTCCTGCGTCACAAAGTAGTCAAGTTCATTCGTGACTTCCTCGACGAACGCGGATTCATCGAAATCGAAACGCCGATCCTGTTTAAGACGACGCCGGAAGGCGCACGCGATTTTCTGGTTCCCAGCCGCATGAATCCCGGCACATTCTACGCGCTGCCGCAGAGTCCTCAGCAGCTTAAGCAGCTTTTGATGGTTGCGGGCTATGAAAAATACTTCCAGCTTGCGCGCTGCTTCCGCGATGAAGACCTTCGCGGTGATCGTCAGCTTGAATTCACACAGCTTGATATCGAAATGAGCTTTGTCCGTCGTGAAGACGTGATGGATCTCATCGAAGAAATGATGATTCAAGTTACCGAACAAGTGGCGGGCATGACGCCGATGTTCAAGCCGTTTCCGCGCATCACCTATCAAGAAGCGCTTGAGAAGTTCGGCTCGGATAAGCCCGACGTGCGTTACGATCTCGCGGCGGTTGATGTGACCGATCTCGCGGGTAAGAGCGCCTTTCCGGTGTTCGTGTCCAATGCGGGTGAGGGCAAGCCGATCAAGGTCTTGCGCGCTCCGGGGTTGGCAGGTTCATTGAGCGGCACACAGCTTCGCAAAGCTGCCGAAGAACTCGAAACGCTGGCGCGTTCAGCAGGCGCAAAAGGCTTGGCATGGATGGCGCTGGGCGAAAAAGAACAGGACGAGGTGAAGGGACCTATCGGTAAATTCTTCACCATCGAGCAAAAAGTTGAACTATTCGAACGTACCGGCGCGCAGCCCGGTGACCTGCTCCTGTTCATGTCCGATCAGCGCGAAGTCGTCTACAACGTTATCGATACGCTCCGCCGTCATCTGGCGAATCAGCTAGGTTATACCGATCCCACCAAGATCGCGTTCGCGTGGGTGATTGACTTCCCGATGTTCTACTGGAACGAAGAAGAACAGCGTTGGGATCCGTCGCAGCATATGTTTACCGCGACACTCCCCGAAGACCTGCCGCTGCTCGATACGGATCCCGGCAAAGCGCGTGGCTCGCAGTATGACCTATCATGCAACGGTTATGAAGTCGCAGGCGGCAGCATCCGCATCCACAATCGGGCGATTCAAGAAAAGATGTTCCCGTTGATCGGTCAAACAATGGAACGTGCCCGCGAGCAGTTCGGTCACATGCTGGAAGCCTTCGAATATGGTGTACCGCCGCACGGCGGAATTGCGTCCGGTATCGATAGACTGGTCATGATTCTGGCGGGAGAACCGAATATCCGCGAAGTGATCGCGTTCCCCAAGACTCAGCAGGGTGCGGATATCATGGCGGGTGCGCCAAGCGAAGCCGAACCGAAACAGCTTGATGAATTGTCGATCAAGGTGGTTTTGCCGCCCAAAGACGATAAAAAGAGCGACGTTTAAGCGATCAAAACAAAGGGGCGGCTCACGCAAGTGAACGCCCCTTTTTGATTCTCGTTTAGCGATTAGCGGTGCGTTCGCCCGGTTGAACTTTAGGTGGGGTTTCCTGTACATTGCCGATTAAATAACTGTGCAGTAGACCTGAGAGAATGCCGCCAGCGAATAAACCGATCAGGTAAGCCGGGACGTAGCTCAAATCACCTGCGATCAGCGCCGGACCCAACGTGCGCGCCGGATTGGCAGATCCGCCCGTATACACCCCCGCCGCGAGGATCAACGCCGCCAGTGTGAATCCGATAGCTACCGGCGCGAGATTGCCCGCTTTGCCGAACACCGCCGCTTGATAAATCGTGCTGACGAGCAGGAACGCGAGAATACCTTCGAGGATCGCCGCTGATAGGGGATTGCTCACGGTTAGCGATCCCGTGGTGACTCCCAGATTCGTCCCTTCGGGCACGACCAAGCGCACCACGAGCGCCGCGA
>CALBRY010000090.1 GCA_937927665.1 uncultured Chloroflexota bacterium | reverse complement strand
GTGACCCTGTCACCCTGCACGATCTGGTCCATACGCTGACGAGCGGCGGTCATCCTCACCATTACGCCGTCGGGATCGGCGATGTCACACGCGAGCTGATCGAGTTTGCCTCATGGACAGACGTTCAGCGGATTGCAAAGCGAACCTACACGGAGTACTTGACATTGCCGTAGGTGCCCCTGAGAGTTCTTGTCCTCTCAGGGACATTTAGTGGGGCTTATCTATCGAGAAAATGACCGTTATGGACGTGAAAGCGCACGGACTCAGATTGACGCGACGAAAGCCGCGAATGTGAGTTGACCGGCAGTAATCCAATTGTTGCTCAGGCAGTCGCGACGAGGATTTCGGATGGAAACCCCAATTGGCTCATCACTTCGCGATGCAGATCCTTGAACCCGGCTGCGCGTAGAGCATCCGTCAACAGTACACCCCGACAGCCACCGAGCCACCGCGGGTTAAAGTGGTACAGCGTCTCCCAGAAATGCTCATAGAAACGGGTTCCCTTGGTCATATTGATCAGGACGATCCGACCGCCCGGTTTCAACACCCGTTTGAACTCGGCAAGTACCTTGCCAAAGTCCGCTTCAGGCAGGAGATCAAACATATAGTTGTTCATCAACAGGTCGAAATAGTGATCGGGAAAGTCGAGGTTATAGGCATCACCGACGGCTAATTGATAGTGTCCACGCCCCTGTACGGTGCGAAAACCCTATCTATTCTCGTGCGTTCTCGACCAATAGCCAGTTTCGTCTGGTAAGATACACCCTTTCATCGCTCAAATTGGTCAGCACTGTTCATGTTTTGGCATTCACTTCACCAGCTCATTGCGTTTCTGCTCGATATCCTGCACGTCGTTCGGCAACCGCTCGATCAGAAAGACCTTGAAATCCTGTTCCTACGCCAGCAGCTTGCTGTTGTTCGCCGTCGTCAGAAACGTGGACCGTCCCTCTCGCCTTTCGAAAAGTTCTTGTTCGCCACACTCATTACCCGTCTCAAACAGACTGGGCAGCCCGTTCGCGAGCAATTGGGCAATTTCCTGCTTCTATTCCAACCAGACACCCTGTTGCGCTGGCATCGTGACCTAGTGCGCAAGAAATGGACGTACACCTCCGCGAGAAACCGAGGCGGACGCCCAAAAACCGATGCCGCGATTGAAGCGTTGATCTTGCGACTAGTACGCGAGACCGGCTGGGGTGGCGGCAAACTGCATGGAGAGTTGAAAAAACTGGGAGTGACGATCGGCGAAACGACCCTCCGTGACATCCTGCGTCGGCACAACATTCCTCCCGCTC
Organism: uncultured Chloroflexota bacterium; assembly: GCA_937927665.1. Taxonomy (GTDB): domain Bacteria; phylum Chloroflexota; class Anaerolineae; order Aggregatilineales; family Phototrophicaceae; genus Flexifilum. The sequence goes on along the minus strand of CALBRY010000090.1, from coordinate 841 downwards.
CAGAGCGTCAACGTCGAGCAACCTCATGGCGTACATTTCTAAAACACTACCGCCACCAACTCCTGGCGTGCGATTTCTTCACCGTTGAGACGCTCCGCTTGCAGACCGTCTACGTGTTCTTCTTCATTGAAGTAGGAACACGCCGCGTTCATCTCGCAGGCATCACGGCACACCCGACCTCCGCTTGGGTCAATCAGCAAGCAAGAAACCTTCCGTGGCAGCTTGAGGAGTCAGGTTATCCAGCACGCTACTTGATCCGAGATCGCGATAGCAAATATACGGCCGTCTTCAATGCCATCTTCAAAGCTGAAGGGGTCGAGGTGATAAAAACACCGGTGCGCGCACCGAAAGCCAACGCATTTGCCGAGCGCTGGATCCGTTCTGTCCGCGAAGAATGCCTTGACCGGCTCATCATCCTTGACCAACGTCACCTGCACTACGTCCTTACCGAGTATCTTGACTACTACAATCGTGCTCGCCCCCACCAAGGAATAGAACAACGCACGCCCATCCCTTTGCCGGTTTCAAACCCTGAGGGGCAGATCGAACGGCGCGACATCTTGCACGGTCTCATCCACGATTACCGCCGCATCGCGTAGTTTTCCCGTGCGGATAAGGTTTTCGCACCTTACACGCGCGGCGGGATTGGGGTTCCGGTCGGCTGAAGTGTCGGTGGCGCGCCGACCAATTCGATCCGCGCGGCAGGCTGCGGTTGAGGCGTTGGGGTATTTGTGATCAACGGCGGCGGGAGGATAAGCGTGTGAGCATCGCCGCGAAACACCTGAATCGTGTCCAGCCCGATCACGTAGCCTTCGCTGGCGTTGTTCTTCTGCCCGATCCC
>CALBRY010000089.1 GCA_937927665.1 uncultured Chloroflexota bacterium | reverse complement strand
CGCGCGAAGTTCGACTTGCTTCGTCTTCGCGTCATTCATCCTCCCTGACTTCACAACAATGTGCGGATGAGCCATTTTATCGGGGGTAGACCACTAGTGACGATCAGCGCCTTATGACCGTCGGCAAAAACCCAGCGGTCGGGACTTTCAGAAGGAAACGTACAAATGAAACTCTCAATAAACCGACTCCCCACGGACTGGCGGGTTTGATATACATCGTCTTACACGTCTCCCTTCCGGTTGCCAGACATCGGTTCATCTACCCCATTCGCTGAAGGGCACATGTGCGAATAATTCGTGCACTTATTATGAGTTGGGAGACAGAGCTCGCAAGCTTTGCAGTTATCAGCGTAAAAGCAAATCTTTATAAAACAAACCGTTGTATATCTTGTTCATGAAACACCTTCGCATGCGCCTTGCCAGTCCACTTTACCTATCGAGGGCCAAGGCTTGATACAAACTGCGTTCAACGGTTGTTTGGATCTTTCGAACTGTACTCGATTCCCGCAAGAGAGCGGATGTGCCTGGTCTCCCAAGCTTTCGAATACTTTTCGATACGCTGGCCAAGCCAGTTTAATTGTGCTGCAAGACGTTCATTCTGATCATGGGTCATAGCATTGCGCCAATGAGTTTTTGCCAAATGCAAATGTTCCTGGAATAAAACCGCGAACTCCGCTTCTTCATGGTAAGTTGTTCGGCTTTGCCAGATTCGCTCAACGATCGCCATATGGATCCGTGCACTATGGTAATTCACGATAGAACTACCCTGTCCAAAGATATTCGCATCGTCCAATTTATGTTGGGCGTTACCAAGAAATCTAAGAATATCATCGCGATCTTGTGCAGATACATGGGTCTTTGATGCAAGCAGTGTTTCTACCCTTCGGAATTGTAGCCATCCCCAAGTATCGTAATAGTTTCGCAAAGCGATCTTTTGAGCTGTAAGCATTTGTCCATGAACCTGTGGATTATGCTTATAAATCATGAGCCGATTCAGTAATTGGATTGAGTTCTCGATCAACGCCTCGTTCGTCAAGTTGACAAATCCAGGATAACTCGGACGGTATACATCATGATGATCTAACCGCAGTTCTACTCGACTGTAGGCAATAGTGTTTGCGAGTTGGCAACGTTGCTGGATAATGCGTAGTACCTCGTGACATGCAAACTCTGCGATCCTGAGGGCTATGTGCCATACAATATTGACTCGTGGTTCAACTTTTTGCTGTTCTTCAGCATCTGAGTAGTTGATGTGTTGAGCTAGGACAACAGTGCTGTTATGAACCCATGGCTGTTGACGTAATGCATTGGCGAGCTCTACCATCAAATCTTGATTTAGAAAACATAGTGTCAACAGGAGCATTGCGCGTGTATTCTGCTCGGGAAACAGGGGGGCAAACTTGTCTTCAAGTTCGCTAATGACGCGCATGATATCCTTTCCATAAATTGATGCGCTTGAAGTTTGAATGGAAGTGTCAGATGGAATAGCCCAAGATTCAATGAACTTAACGAACGAGTCGAAATAGACTATCAGTTCAGGATCAGCAAGTCGATACCTGTATTGTGCAAAAAAACTTACTTCAAGACGAGCATCTCTAGCAGGGTTATCTTCACTCAAAGTACTCATCTGTAAACCTTCTATCCAAAGATGTTCTGCAGTGGTCAGCGCTCCAGGGAACTGCAGTAAGCGTGACTGTAGGAGAGTTTCTAGGACACCAATTTGTCTCTTTTTGGCTATGGAGAAGGTTTGGGGGTCTAGAACTGCGCGTATGTTGCGCAGTGATGACAACACAGATTGTGCATCCTGAAATCGGTCTAGATGATCCAAGTGTTCAACAAGCGTTGAGAGTAAATCTACCTCATCATCACGGTGTGTTGTCCATGCCGCAGCTTGCATCAAATGTCCAGTTGCTAAAGATGATTTTTCGGGTATTGACATAAAAATCTCTGCCAGCTCCCGATGCAAATAAGCTCTACTCACGAAATTGCCTAAGCACTCCTGCCCCGACACTTTTTCCTGACGCCACATATGTTCACGATGGGAGCGATTTAATTTTGACATACGTTCATTCACGTACTGATGATACAAACTCTGCCATAGGTGTTCGAAATTGGTAGGTATCTTATCGAATGTTTCAAGCGCTCTGATTTTCTCAATTAGTGCCCTTATTCCTGTAGATTCTGTAACATTGCTTTGTCTTACGGTATCCCAACTCTCATGAAGATTTCTGGATGGATCTCGTGTCACAAGCTGGTTCCACAGCCGTGCAATTTTGGTTTCATCACCAATACGAAGATTTTTGCTTGGATTCGTTTCACGGTGACCTATAGACTTCAAAAAGTCAGTGTAGTTGTCAATGTTCGGTAGCCCACGTAGCAGTGGAATGAGTTCCGGACGAACCATTACTTTCTCCGAATTTGGTTTCGATAGAATTCTCCAATTGGCTATGTACTCGATAGGATCATAAGGTGAAATAACCTGAAGCAGACGATACAACTCACTTGCTGCCTCGTCGTACTGGCGATTTCGTCTGAAAAGCTGCGCTTGAACATACAATGCCAACTGATGCCGAGGCACTAAGTTCAATGCTTTCTGAACATCAAATTGCACCGTTGTGACATCTCGTTCTCGCAACGCCGTATAGTCTGCGAAATCTACCGGCTTATACTTACGATAGACTCCCATACGAGCAACTGTTTCTGGTTGATCGCCGAGCCTAAGGGTAGAGAACGCTTTCATGGCGTGTAGTGTGGCAAGGTTGTAGTGAAAGTTGTAGGGGCTAACGCGGAACGGTTCATCCTTTTTTTGATTAGTCTTCCAATAGAGTTCAAACCAGTCGTTTGTGTGGTCAATCCCTGCTTTGGAGACCACTATTGCTGCCTCAAATGCCCAGGCCTCCATGAGCATACGTGCCGCAAAAATGGTGAGTTCGGTGTAGGTAGCATAGAACCAGCGATCAGCAAAAGTTGGCCCATTCGTACGTTCATCTGCTTGCTCTTTTGACAACTCGACCAATCGATCCTTAAATTTCGCCTTAGCGATTTTCCAGTTATCCAGTGTCGAGACAGCGAGTCTCAGCTTTTGCCAAGCATGGGATGTACCGTAAAGTCTGCCGCTTGCGCTGATGTCTTCAAGTAACAAAGCCCATTGTTTCTTATGCAACTTGAACTGCGCATATATGCTCTCCAAGTCCGCAATAGATGTTGGCGTTTTAAACCCAGAAGCGACGATTACTTTCAACATCGGATCCTCGTTATCACCGAAGTCAACAGCGTCCATACGCCAAGCTAGCCAGAGAAACGCCTGAGCTGAAAACAATTTACTCTCATTACGCTTTATTCGCTCTTTATGAGCGTTCTGAGCATGCTTGCCTGACAACCATTCTGAAGGATTTGATCCACGATGCGTCAACCACCGTGGAAGCCACTTCTCGGATAAAGTATTTCCTCCAAGAGCTGGCCTGAATAGCATGTGCGCGGATCTTTCAAATGGTGTATACCAATTGCTCTGCGACCATCGTGTGAGGTAGCGTGGTCGCTGTGTGAAAGCATACTCAAGATGATTAACAGACTCACCTAGGAGCTTACGAAGCGCAGTTTCATCAAGGTTAAAGCTAGTGAACGGTCTGTAACGACGTTCGAGCAGCGCATCGGCAACCCCTCCAGCAATAATCCAACCGGCGAAGAAGTGAGCATCTGCTGTCCAAGCGATTTCGGGAACGTGGAATAAGCGTCGATTGACAAACTCCTCAGCACGTTGCCATTGCCCGGCCAAACAATAATTCTTTGCGGTATCTATCAAGGTACGAGGATTCTCGGGATGGATACTAAGCACATCATGATAGTAAGTGTCGGCCTCAATATGGAATGATAAGGCGCGCAACGCATCTCCAAGTTGATGTGCTGCAGTAGAGCGCGCTTGAAGTACACGACTAAGTTCTAGTTGATTGCCTTGGGAAACGTCGTCATTAGCATAGATACGAATAATTTCTTGATCGTAGCTACGAACTGCACGACGGAAATGATTTCGAGCCCGCTTATAGTCATTCCACCAGTAGCTTTGCTTCGATGCGTCATCAGCGCGTCCGACAAGTTCACGAATCCAGCGCGCTACTGGGTTTCTAACTTCATTTTCGTTATAGCTTCCGTTGGAGGATTGTGCGGGTTTGACGTCTTTGTAGTGCTTTGTGTATTTGCGTTCGCATAGCTTAGCTCGACGATAGTACATTGAACCCAGTAGGTGAAAAGCCTCGGGAAAATTTGGCCGTAGCCTTAAAGCACGTCGGCAATAATGTTCGATCGCTTTGAAGCGCGTGATGTCATCATCAAGAGTCTTCCAGTATCGATACACAGAAGCAAGTGCTAGGGTGTAATATGTCTCTGCGAGCGGTGGACCACTTGCCTCTGCTTGTTCAAGATGTTTCACTGCCTCATCAACTTCACCTAACGCAAGAAGAGTTGCGCCAAGATGATAGTGGCCAATACCAAATGCCCCGCGCTGTGCTTCCTCAAATTGAATAGCATTACGATAAGAATCAATTGCTCTCCACCAGTTACGTTTGGTTGCAGCTTCAAGCCCGTCCAGAAAGAGCTTGAGGCTCTCCCAACTTGAGGCAAGATGGTAATTCTGTCCCAGCTTTAGAACTAACTTGATCGCCATTTCGTGAGCAACATTCCGCAGTGTTTGTTCATCGATATCGTCGGTTCGAGATAGTGAAATAATGACTTTGTCTACGGCGACAACCTGCTCACGTTGACGACTTAGCTCTATCCAAATCTCGATATTATTATCAGCGTGTTTGCGTACGGTTCCACGCACTTTAATAATCGCTAACAAGTTTGCTAGCAGAAGAAGAATCGACCCCCCAAGCTTCCCCATTGCATTGTTATCAAAGCTCGTGAGCGAACGCAATTCGTCAATGAATTGTGGTTCCTGTCCACTAGCAACAAAATGAGCCAAAGCAGATCCACCAGCAGCATGGGCATTGTCTACCTGACGGAGTTGCATCAAAGAGCCAATCTCACGCACTTCTTGCGTCAGCGTGTGTGCAAATTGTGTCGCTACTCCACCGAGCAAACTCCTCTCATCATCAACGCATTCAACGGTGAACGGCAGTACAACATACTTCTGACGATGTCGTATTGCCCACAGGATTAGGTATGCTAGAGCGAAGATCAAACCGCTCGGAAACCCAATCGACATAAGCTCAGCAAACGTAGGGAAATTATCAGTCCCGCCGTTCGAAGTGTCGGTTCCCTGCACTTTTGTTCCGCCATTACTGGGTTCATTAACCAGTTGGTCATCTATAGGGTCAGTCACGGCAGTATTGCCAGTGTCAGAGACGGATGGTGTAGCAGTCACAATTGAAATCGTTGTCGGTGGCGCGTATAGACTATTTCGCGCTTCCGGAGTTGAAGTGAGACTTGCTGCTGATGGCACATCCGTTGGTATAACGGTCACTGCTATTTGTTGTGGACGTGCTGCACGCGCAGCTAGCTGTAAATCTTGAGTTAGTGCGATAAAACCAAGTTGCAGCAATGGGATAACAAAGAAGCCGAGTAATAGCGCTAGCGGAACTCCAATGAATGGATTTTCAAAGGTAATAAACTTCTTGACCCAACGATTGGCCCGATTGTATAACGTTATCTCCTCAAGAGTAGGCGATGCAATGTTTCGCAGACTGTCATGGCGAACAGAAGTGAAAACATTTCGAAAGTAGGCTCGCTGGCGCGACCAGAAATGATGGGATTGTGCAGAGGCATACAAAGATGCAAACGCGCCAAAAGCAAACATTACGTTTAGGCTAGGTGAAGGTGGTACAGCTTTTCCATACCATTGTATTGCTAAAATAACACCTGCACATGCCAGACAGATTGCTGCCCACATGGACTTCGAAACACGGTATGCCTCTTCCCGGGGATCTCGTGGTTGGTGTTGACGGACGATTATTCGTTGAGCTAAGTGACTTAAGCTGATGAGAAGATTGAACAGCCATGTGACTATGATCAGAGGCGAGGTTGGAGTAAAGGAAATTAGCTTGAGAAGAAGTGTGTCTTGTGGTTCGACTCGGATGTTTATATATATTAACACAATAATACAGGCGACCCCTATTCCTAGGATAACTACCCGAACCAGACCCTGATTCGTACCGCGTCGAACTTCTAGCATCAGAAAGATAGAAGCGATGACTGACAGAATGGAGATAATTATCAAGAGGCTTGTGTGTACTGATTCAATTAATGATGAAATAAACAGGAACACCAGCGTGAAGCACAGGATCAGGAGGCCTACTCTCCCCAAAGCACGTTTCTGTAGAACGAGGAGGATGGTGTAGAATCCCCAATATACAGTATGAACAATTGCGAATATATTCCATTCGAGTTCAGCATATGCTCCATCGCTGCGGTTGACAAAAAAGAAATAGGCTGTCAGCAGCAGGGAGATTAACGTTAGCAGCACGCGTCTACTTAGAAGCCATATGAAAATTCCTGTTCGGTAGAATGGAGGTGCAAACCAAACCA
>CALBRY010000088.1 GCA_937927665.1 uncultured Chloroflexota bacterium | reverse complement strand
GCCAATAACTATTCTCGTATGACGGTGTGGGGGTGGGGATTATCCTCGCCCTCACCCGCTTTTATTTTTTGAGAGACTGCAACCACCGATGTCCACATTACCCGATCTGCCGACCCCTCTGCTAGAAATGCGTGCTATTCGCAAGTCATTCCCCGGTGTGCAGGCGCTCCGCGATGTTGATCTGATCGTCCATCCCGGCGAAATTCTGGCGCTGCTCGGCGAAAATGGTGCGGGCAAAAGTACGCTCATGCGGATTCTGGATGGCGTATTTCTGCCAGATTCCGGGCAGATCATCTGGCAGGGAAAACCTGTCAGCTTGCGTTCGCCGCATGACGCGCAAGCATTGGGGATCAGCATGATCCATCAGGAGATCGCTCTGATTCCATATTTGGATGTCGGCAAGAATATATATTTAGGGCGTGAACCAGCGGGTATGCTGCCGGGAACAATCCACTGGCGCAAGCTGTATCGCGACGCATCCGAACAGTTGGAACGGCTCGGATTATCAATTGATCCGCGTACTCCTGTCCGCGATCTGCCGATCGCACAGCAGCAAATGGTCGAAGTCGCAAAAGCGCTTTCGCTTGATGCGCGCTTGATTGTGATGGACGAGCCGACGTCCTCGCTAAGCGATACGGAAGTCGAAATGCTGTTCGTGCAGATGCAGCGCTTGAAAGCACAAGGCGTTTCGATTGTGTTTATATCGCATCGACTAAATGAAATTTTCACCGTCGCTGATCGTGTGACTGTTCTCCGCGATGGCGGGCTGGTCGGCAGTAAGCCGATTGGTGAACTGACTCAAGATGACTTAATCCGGATGATGGTCGGTCGGGAAGTCGATGATGTGTACCAGCGCGGAAGCAGCGCCAACGCTGCCGAAATGTCGGGCAATCCCGTTTTAGAGGTAAGTCATCTCACCCGCACAGGCGCAATCACGGATGTGTCATTTACGCTGAAACGCGGCGAAATCATCGGGATCGCGGGGCTGGTTGGCGCAGGACGCACCGAGCTTGCCGAGACATTATTCGGCGTACACCGTCCAACGAGCGGGTATGTTTTGCTTGATGGAAAAGAACTCCGGCTGACTTCCCCGGCGGCAGCGATCCAGCAGGGAATCGGGCTGATCACCGAGGATCGCAAGGCGTTGGGTTTGTTTTTGAGGATGAGCGTTGGCACAAACATCACGATGAAACTGCTGGCGCGGTTGGCAACCTTCGGGTTGATCCCCAGCGGCAAAGTGAAAAAGATCGGCACGGAATTTTCCGAAAAACTCAACATCCGCACCCCGTCGCTTGATCAACGCGTCCGCAACCTGAGCGGCGGCAATCAGCAGAAAGTCGTAATTGCCAAATGGCTGACACTTCACCCACGCCTGTTGATCCTCGACGAACCTACACGCGGGATCGACGTAGGCGCAAAAGCGGAAATACACCGGCTGATGCGCGAACTCGCTAATCAGGGAGTTGGCATCGTAATGATCTCCTCCGAACTCCCGGAGGTGCTCGGCGTGAGTGATCGCGTTTTGGTGATGCGCGAAGGGCGTCTCGCGGCGGAATTCGATGCGCGCAAGACTACACAAGACGAGATCATGGCGGCGGCGACGGGAGCGAAAACATCATGGTAACCATACTTCGGCGCGGCACAGTCTTCATCTTCCTGATCGGTTTGGTGATCGTCTTCAGTCTGTCGTCGGATCGCTTTTTTCAAGATCGCAATCTAACCAATATTCTCGTGCAGAACGCTCACATTATTATTGTGACGGTGGGTATGTCGCTGACGATGCTCTCCGGCGGAATCGATCTGTCGGTTGGATCAGTAGCGGCGCTGTGCGGAGCGATTTCGGCAGGGTTAATGGTACGCAACGGATTATCCGCCGAAGTGAGCATTCTGCTCGGACTGGCGCTCGGCTTTGTTCTCGGCACGATCAACGGCGCGATGGTTGTTTTTGGCAAGCTGCCGCCGTTTATCGCCACACTAGCGACGCTCGGTGTGGCGCGTGGACTCACCTTGTATTATACCGACGGCAGACCTGTTTCCGGACTAACAGAGGCATATACTTTTTGGGGACGCGGCAGTGTTGGGAGCATCCCCACCCCGCTGATCGTGTGGGTGATCGTCGTGATCGCGTTCACATTGGTAATGACACGCACACGCTTCGGATTGCATATCTACGCAGTAGGCGGCAATCAAGATACCGCGCGTTTGGCGGGTGTTCCGGTTGACCGTGTAAAAATTCTGTGCTTCGCTCTAAGCGGCATGCTCGCCGCACTGGCGGGGGTACTGCTTACGGGGCGCGTGAACTCCGCACAGCCTCAAGCGGCGGCAGGGTTGGAATTGGAGGCGATCACCGCCGCCGTATTGGGTGGCGTCAGCCTTTTCGGCGGCGTCGGCAACATTCCCGGCGGCGTAGTGGGGGCGCTGCTGGTTGGCGTGCTTGGCAACGGAATGAATCTGCTGCGCGTGCAGTCCTATCCACAGCAGATTATTCAAGGCGTTGTATTGGTATCAGCCGTCGCGATCGATATGATCACCAAACGCTTGGAAGGGCGCCCGAAAGGGACTATCCACAAAAACGCTTGAGCATGCGACTGCTCTATTGTGACCGAGCGTTAATAGATGTCGCTAACGACTAATTCAGGTTGAAAGTCAGCGTGACTGCCTGCTGCACGTAGCCATGTGTTTCGATCACGTTGAGCGCGAATGCGGCGACATCGGCACGGGATATGGTTTTCTGCAAATCGATGGCTTCCGGCGGATACGACACCCGCAGCGTCTCACCACCTTTTTCGTTATTCAAACCCGCCGGACGGAGAATCGTCCACGGCAGCGCGCTCGCCTGTACTAACGCTTCTTGCGCGTCGTGATCTGCTAATGCATTTCCGAGGAATTTCCGCACCATCTGGCGATTGGCAAGCGGCATTTGTTCTTCACTGTTACCTGCACCCAATGAGCTTACAACCACCACATGCGGCGTTTCTCCCAAGGTCGTCAACGCTTGGATCAGGTAACGACTGCCATCCGTGCGGACATGAGTCGGTTCCATCATATTTCCGCCACCCAAGGCGACAAAGATCGCGTCCTGCCCTTTTGCGGCGCGTAGCACATCATCATAGGACAGCGCTTCCCCTTCAATGACCGCGAGGGAAGGATGTTGAACAGTCAGCTTTTGCGGGTTGCGTGCCAGTGCAGTCACAGTATGACTATGTGCCAACGCCTGTTGAATGAAGGCTTGACCGGTTGCTCCGGTCGCGCCAAGTACGGCAATTTTCATGAAAGCTCCTGAGAGGGTTGAGCGCTCTGCGGCTTACAGCGCGGAATCGGATCGGTGACCCAACACCGTCAATCATTCCAGCACGAGCTTAAGGGGAATTGAATATTCGCTGACGAGACGATGAATCTGTCACCGATCGAACTGGTGTACCGAGACTTACCGCTGATTTAATG
>CALBRY010000087.1 GCA_937927665.1 uncultured Chloroflexota bacterium | reverse complement strand
GCGAGTGCCGCCGTTCTTCGCGCCGCATTGATGAGCGGACTCTTGATCATCGCAAAAAACCTTCGCCGCAAAACTTTCGTGCCAACCTCGTTAGCATTGGCGGCGCTCATCCTATCGGCGATCAATCCACTCACGCTGTGGGATGTCGGCTTTCAATTGAGTTTTGCAGCCGTCTTAGGAATCGCCTTATTCACCGACCCGTTCCAAAATCGATTCTCAGCGCTGCTCGATCGGATTTTTCCAGAAAAAACTGCGAAGCGTTTGTCAGGATGGCTTGCAGAACCGCTGATTGTCAGCCTTTCTGCAACGCTGGCAACACTACCGCTGATTATATTGTTATTCGGGCGTATTTCATGGGTAACGTTGATCGTCAATCTGTTGATCGTACCCGTTCAGCCGTTGATCCTGATGCTTGGCGGCGCGGCGGCGATCAGCGGATGGACACCGATCGCCGCGATTTTTCATGCAGGGGTATTTATATTGCTGGCATACACAATTGATGTCGTGCGATTTTTCGCCGCGCTCCCATTTGCATCCGGTGAAATCGCCATTCATAAGAATACAGTAGCGCTGCTGTTTGGCGGGTTGGTGATGATGACGCTGATCCGCGCCACACGTCCGGCATGGGCGATCCGTTTGTGGCAGTGGATCAAACAGCGGCGCATCCTCACGGTGATTGGCACGATCGCCGCCGCGCTGCTGATCTTATCGATTGCGGTTCTGCGCGCTCAACCCGATGGACGGCTTCACGTTTGGGTTTTGGATATGGGACACGCCCACGCCGTCTTGATCCGGTCACCCGGCGGCGCGACCATACTTTTAGATGGTGGGCGCTACCCGACGCGACTCCTCACCCTGTTAGGCGATCGACTGCCATTTTATGCGCGCAGCATCGATCTACTGGCGATCACGCACCCCGATCCGAACGACTACACCGCATTGATCGAAGTCGCCGAGCGCTATACGATTGGCGCGGCGATCACGAACGGACAGCCGAACGGGAATCCGGCATACGCCGCGCTCCTCGATCAAATCGGACACGAACGCATCACCGCCGTGATCGGCGGCGATGTCATCGATTTACCAGATGGCACACGGATCGAAGTCCTCAACCCGCTCACATCTCCCGCGCTCAGTGACTCGTTTGGCGAAACCGCGCTCGTTCTGCGCGTCCGTTATGGAGATGTTGCCTTCCTATTCCCATCTGACCTTGATACAGACGGTCAAACCGCATTACTTGAGCAGGGGATCAACCCATCCGCGCAGGTGTTGATCGTTCCCCGGCGCGGCGGTGACGATGCGCTCACGCCGGAATTTCTAACTGCCGTCAATCCATCACTCGCGCTGATTCAGCTTGATCCGGCGAATCTTGCCCGCGATCCCGCTCCCGAAACGCTTTCTATGCTGGAAGGTATTTCGGTGTACCGCACCGATCAAGCGGGTACAATTCACGTGATAACCGATGGATCAGCCATATGGCAGTGGGCGGAGGGAGACTAAATGCGGGTTTTCACGGTGATGATACTGCTTCTGCTGCGTTTACAGACGGTGCCGACGCCGATCAATCCCGGCGAAAACCTGACGGGCGAAATCTCCAGCGCCAACCCTGAATATTCGCTCACCGTGACCGCGCCCGGATCGATGATCGTGCAAATTCTCCCGCTGACCGATAATGCACCGAATTTTCGCGTTGTTGATGCTGCCGGGTTTGTGCTGGCGGAAGGCGTTCCAACCGAAGGCGAAACAATCGTCACTGCCGCCGCCGCGCTCCCCACCGCCGGAACCTACCGGATCATCGTTGAGGGTGTCATCGGCACGCAGTATGTGATCAGCGTGGGCGAAGGCGAAATCATCCCGCCGCCGACACCGCTCATCATGGGTGAACGGGTTTCAGGTTCGGTCGAAACCGCCGCTCCAGCGAAACTTTACGCGCTGCGTGGTGATGGCGTGTTGTTTTTCTCAGTCACGGCGGAATATGCTGCCGCCGCACCGGTGATCACCGTATACGATGGCGCGGGTGATGTGATTGCCTTGATCGGCGCATCCGTTCAGGGGGCGACTCTCCGCTTGCCGGGAAGCACGGCGGGATACATCATCATGATCGCGCACGGTGGATCGAATCGCATCGAACGCTACAGCTTATGCGCCGAACTCGCCGCCGGATCAACCCCATGCCCCGCCTATGAGCCGCCCCCCGAAGCCACCTCTGAACCTGCCGACTCGTCCGCGCCGACTCCGATCCCGCCTAATGCGTGTGCCGTTCACCCGTCCGGCGTCGTCGTCAACATGCGGAGCCAACCCACGCTGACGGCTGAAATTGTCGCTCAGCTTACGGTGGATGCCGTCGCGCCTGTTCTGGGTACATCGCCTGATGGTATCTGGTGGTTGATCATCTACGAACAGATGACCGGATGGGTATCCAGTTCAGTCACCGCCGTGACAGGCGACTGCGAAAGCATTCAAACCGTTTTCCCCGACTAAGCAGCATCAACGCAAAGACGCCAAGCGATTCGCCTTTGCGTTGATGTTCTTGTATTTATGTGCGGAACAACCCGACCGGACTCGCCGTGTAACCGGGAAATACCGTACTTGTCGCGGCATTACCGAGCCGCAGGCTGAGGACTTCACTCAACACATCCCGGTAATCGATCGTGATCGGCAGATCCTCACCGCGATCCAGCACTTCCGGCGCAAGCCCGACCCATCGCGCGGTAACAGGGGTTCCATTGAGCGCGCTGTTCATGAGCAGCATCGCGCCCCCGTGTCCGTGATCCGTACCGCGCCCGCCGTTTTCCTGCACGCGCCGCCCGAATTCGCTCATCACAACCACACTAACACGGCTCATATCCGCGCCCATATCGGCGTGGAATGCCGCCAATCCTTCCGCAAACTGTCTCAACAGCCGCGCTTGTTGACCTTCCGCGCCGCCCTGATTCACATGCGTATCCCACCCGCCCAGATCGATACACGACGCTTCCAACCCCACATCGGCGCGGATCAGCGCCGCCGTTTGACGCAGTGCCGCCGCGAATTCACCCTCCGGGTACTCCGCGCCGTTTTGCGGACGGTACGATTGATAATTCACCTGACTCAGCAGGTCAATCGCGGATTCGGTCGTCATCGCCGCATCAGTCAGCGTGTCATCGAGTGCAGAGGGCAGTGTATATAAGGAAGTGAGCGATTCCAGCATGCGTGCTGCGAAGGCAGCATCCCCCGCAAGGTGATAATCAATAATCGACTGAAGCGCGACGGGGGACGGCCTGCCGCGAAGTCACTGCTGCAAACTCGATCCCCAACCGACCGCGCGCAGCCGCGAAACATTGCCATTATTCCGCGCCGCCAGCCGCCG
>CALBRY010000086.1 GCA_937927665.1 uncultured Chloroflexota bacterium | reverse complement strand
GACATTTCACCTTCAGCGGCATGCTCGGCGTTTCATGTGAACTTCACACCGATACAGGACGACGCCGCTGAGTACTTCACCGACACCCTGAGTGATGACGGTTCAGGGTTTTTCCCAAATGATCGAATAACGCCACAAAAGATGCTGCTTTACGGAGGCATTCGGCAGGTGTTTCGCGCAGATTTCGCGTACCTGCGACAGCAGCAGATAGTGGTCATGGCTACCGTGCGCTTCCCATGCCGTACGCACTTCTGCCGACTCGCGCAGTCTTCTATTCCGGACGAGCTGGAACGTCTTGCTGACAACGATCGCCCAAATATCACGGAAAGTAGGCTGCTCCTGTTGAAACAAATCCAGCACCAGTAGTTTTCCACCGGGCTTCAAGGCGTGTTTCATACGGATTAACATTTCTTCAAGCGGTAGATGATGAAGCGTCGCAATCGATGCGATGCAGTCAAAGCGGTTGGTCGACCATTCCCAATCCATCACATCGGCAACCTGATAGTGGATGTTCGAATATTGAGCGGACTTTTCATGTGCCCGACGCACCATTTCAGGGGATAAGTCGATTGCCAGCACATGATCGCTGCGATCTGCCAGCAGGCGCGCAAAATCCCCCTGACCACATCCGATCTCTAGTGCTTCACCTAGATGCGGCGCAAGGGTTCGCAGCAAAAAGGGATGGTAGTGGCGATTGTGATCCCATTCAGGTGTGTCGAATCGCGCAATCCGGTCAAAATCTGCTCGAACGGTGTCCATGGTTTCTGTCCTCTGTCGTATCCGCGTGAGTCTCTACCCATCATAGACATCAGACAAGCGGGTCAAGATACGCACCTTCCGTGGTAAGGAAGCGCGACGCGATGACCATCTCGCTCGACTCGACCGCATGGGGGCGCATGATCACAGGTGGATTGGCAGCGCCCAACCTTTCGCTGCCAATCGCTGGTTCGTCTACTTTGGTGACAAACGCATTTTCCATTCCTCCCGAAGGATGCCGTAGAGCAAGAGGTCAAAGTATTGTCCATCACGACATACTGCTTGACGGTGGGCACCTTCCCGCTGAAACCCCACACGCTCATACGCTCGAATGGCACGGGTGTTGTATTCCAGCACCGTTAAGCTCACGCGACGCAAGCAGAGTTCGGAAAAGGCGTAATTCAAAATGAGGTTCAAGGCATCTTGTCCGTAGCCTTTGCCGCGATACTCTTTTGCCCCAATGCCGATGGCGAGTTCAGCCGTTTGATTACGCCATTTGAGGTTGAACAGCACCACGAATCCAAGCAGTTGATCGCCTTCGATCGTGCGCAGGTGAAAGTAGAAATCATCATGCTTCGTCGCCTCCCCAAAACTGCCGAATGTGGGGACGGACTGCGGTCTTACCGGATCGTCATCGAGCAGACGCATATATTCATCATCGTGCGTCCATGAGGCAAAGACCGCTTGATCGTCCGGCTGAGGCGGAGTCAAACGCACGCGCGAGCCGCTGAAGATAGGCGTGAACATGGGAGGTGTCCTTTTGCGAAATCAAAGTAAACAAAAACAGAGTATGCACCATTGGCTCATGCTCAACATTCCGGCTGAATATTCACGCGAAGGACGAGAGGCGGCTAAGGTTTTTCCAAGATCGCGCCGTAAAACTCCAACCCCACACTTTCACGATCCGCTTCACCGATATGATCGTCTGGCAGCCCCAGAAACGTGCTCAACGGGATTAATCCGGGCGGAGTCAACTTCCAAGGCTCGCTCACCTGGTAGCAGTCGTCTAGCGTATAAAAATGGTAGCTGCCCCCTGCTTGAGAGAGCATATCGACAAACTGTTGGAGCTGCGGCGTATTCAACGTTGGGTGCTTGGTTTCATAATTGGTGTAGACCTTCGACCCGGACTCCGCCCAATCGTAGTGAGCTTTACCCTCAAAATGGTGCTTCCGCGAGGCTCAGAACTTTGTCCAAGCGTGATCCATCAAGTACCTTGAACCCGTGGCTCACCGTGATCCCCTGAATATATTCGATCATGCGTGCATTGGCGCAGATAAAGGGACTTCACCAGCTTCGCACCTGAACCAATCCCTAACAATACAGGCATTTTTCCCTCAAACTAGCGCTGAGGGCGTACCCTACTAGAATGAAAGCTGCAATAGCGACGCTAGGGGGGAGTTATGCCGCTGGATATTTCACAGCGCAGTCACGAGACGACTGCTGCCATGCAGTCATTCCTGAAGTTCTATTCCGACCCGCTGCACACCAAGCTTGCCGCATCGCCTGATGTGAGCAACTTTGTGTTTGGCAATCCCAATGAGATGGCGCTGCCGGGGTTCAGCGCCGCGCTGCAAACGTGGAGCGCTCCGCAAGACCCGCTGTGGTTCGCCTACAAATTCAGCGAACCGTACGCGCAGCAAGCCGCCGCCGACTCGCTCAAGCGGCATCGTGGATTAGACTTCGATCCGAATACGATTTGCATGACCAATGGTGGATTCGCCGCGATTTCGCTGGTGATCAATACGATCGTCGATCAAGGCGATGAGGTGATCTTCAATACGCCGCCTTGGTTCTTTTACGACTCGATCATCGTGAAAGCGGGCGGCGTTTCGATCCGCGTGAAGGTGCGTGAGGACGATTTCGATCTCGATCTGCCCGCCATCGAAGCAGCGATCACGCCCAAAACGCGTGCGATCATCGTCAATTCACCCAACAACCCGACCGGGCGGATTTATCCCGAATCAACGCTGAAGGCATTGGCAGACCTGCTGGAGCGTGCCAGCGCACGCATCGGCAGACGCATTTACCTGTTAAGCGATGAGGCGTACAGCCGCATCCTGTTTGATGGACAGTCGTGCCCCAGTGCGACGAGCTTTTATCCGTATTCGTTTCTGCTGTATACCTACGGAAAAACGCTGCTCACACCGGGGCAGCGGATCGGCTTTATTGCGCTCCCGTCCAGCCTACCGGATCGACAGGCGATGTTCGACGCGATCCTGATCACGCAGATTGCGATGGGATTCATGTTCCCCAATGCGCTGCTTCAACACGCACTTGGCGATCTGGAAAAGCTTTCGATCGACATCGGGCATTTGCAGCACAAACGGGATGTGATGGTCGGCGCGCTGCGCGAGATGGGCTACGAAGTCCACAACCCAGAGGGGACATTTTACCTGCTGCCAAAATCGCCGATCCCCGATGACGCGGCGTTCAGTCGTCAATTGGCGCAGAACAACATTCTTGTGCTGCCGGGGTACGTGGTCGAACTGCCGGGATACTTTCGCATTTCGCTGACGGCGAACGATGACATGATCAAGCGGGCTTTACCCGGCTTTGAAGCGTCGATCAACGCGGTGCGGGCGCGCTAACGAAAAAGCGCTTTCCTGCTGTACTGCTTCCCCTCTCTATTGCGTGCGATGGCTGAGGGGAGCAAGCGTTTTTGCTGGGATCGTTACGCAGCGCCGATCCCGCCCACGTCTTAATCGAACCGGGGATGAAATTGACCGAGTACTGTGTCCTCCTCGGTGTGAAGAAGGACACAGATCGTGGGTGATGCACCCGTTCTCAATCCGACTTTATGCTGCGCTAACGCGCATTCTTCGTGTTGTAGAAATACATGGTCAGCGGAGCAAAGATGACGATCAACGCCGCGCACGCGATGAGCGCCGCGACGATATCACCTGATGCTGCCGTACCATGCATGAGTCCGCGCACCGCTGTCGTCGCATGGCTGACCGGGTTGATCCAGACGACGACCTGCAACCACTGAGGCATGGTTTGCGGATCGACAAAGATGTTGCTGGCAAAGGTGAGCGGGAACGACGCCATCGAGGTCACCATCATGACCGATTCCGGCGTGCGGATCAGCAGCCCGATCATCGTCCAAATCCACGAAAGGCTAAACGCAAAAATGAGCATGATCGCCAGTGCCGCCATCATTCCGATGATGCCACCGCCGGGACGGAAACCGAGGATGAAGCCCAATACAAACACGACCAGTGCCGCCAACGAGTAGCGAACCGCATCCCCGAGCAGCGCGCCGACAAGCACGGCGGGACGCCAGAACGACAGCGAACGGAAGCGGTCAAAAATGCCTTTGGCGATGTCCGTGCTGAGTCCCATTGCCGTGTACATGCTGATCATGGCGACAGTCATCACCGAGATGCCGGGAATGAGGAACTGCACATATTCCCCAACCGAACCGGCGATAGCACCCCCAAAGAGAAACGTGAACATGAGCGTCATCATAATGGGAAACATGGTCACGTCGAACAACTGCATGGGCGAGTGCCGGAGCTTGAGCAGCGCACGCCACGCCAGCGTAAGCGATGCGGAGAATGCATGAGGTCGGCGCGGGCGTCCCTGAGCAGAAAGCGCCGAACGGAGCGTTGCTTCATCGACGGGCTTAATCGCCGCCTGCTGCAAATCCATCGCGGTCATTGCACCACCTCCTTAACGGTATTTTGGTCTTCGGCGGGCTGACCTGTCAGCGCAAGGAACACATCATCAAGACTGGGCTGACCGAGCGAGAAATCATTGACGATGACGCCCGCACGGGAAAGATTGGTGAGCGTACTCGCCACCAGTTCGGGATCAGAAACTTGTGCTGAAAGCGCAGACGGATCGGATTCGAGCGTGACCGCTGTCTTCAGGCTTTGTGCGACAATTCGTTCTGCTTCGGGACGACGCAGCGGATCGCGCAGGCGAATATGCAGCGATCCCGATCCAACCGACGCTTTAAGTTCGCCAATCGTGCCATCCGCAATGACCGTACCCTCATCAATGATGACGATACGATCAGCCAGTTGATCGGCTTCCTCAAGGTACTGCGTCGTCAGCAGGACGGTTGTTCCAGTGTTTAATAGTGTCCGAACAATGTCCCAAACATAACGGCGGCTGCGCGGGTCAAGCCCTGCTGTCGGTTCGTCCAAAAAGAGGATGTCTGGCGAGATGACGATGCTGGCAGCAATGTCCAGACGCCGCCGCATACCACCAGAGTAGTGTTTCACCAGCCGATCCGAGGCTTCTTCTAGACCGAAGGCGTTGAGCAGTTCAGTGGCGCGGGTTTTCGCCTGACGCCACGAAAACCCAAGCAGCCGAGCGACTAGAACGAGATTCTCAAAGCCTGTCAGGTCGTCATCAACAGAGGCGAATTGCCCAGTCAAGCTGACGCGCCGCCGCACAGCATCAGCCGCATGAACAACATCATGGCCAAATACGCGCACACTGCCAGAGTCCGGGCGAATCAGGGTCGATAAAATGCGGATAGTTGTCGTTTTGCCCGCGCCGTTGGGTCCCAACAACGCCAGCAGTGATCCCCGCTGAACCTGCAAATTCAGCCCTTTGAGAACTTCAACTTTCCCAAAGGACTTGCGTAAGTTGGTGACTTCAATGGCGTACTCAGTGCTGGGCACGGCGCTGCGTTCGACAGCAAAGCTTTCCACGTCATTTGTCTCCATACGAAACTAATAGAACACCTAATCTAAATGCGGCTTGCGCGGGGATTGTGAAGAAATTCGGGTGTAGTGGCTGATGTGTTGCAGGAAACTCAACATGAGCTAGGCAAAGAGTTACACGGCGATTGACGGTTGACTTCACATGATATATACTCTCTTTAATTAAAAGACCGCTGGTCGGTTTATTTAAAGGAATATAGGAATGGCACGTATCGTTAATCAGGAAGAACATACCGCAAAGCGTAACGAGATCCTCGATGTCGCACAGCAGCTTATTGATACTATTGGCTACGAACGCATGACGATTCAGGATATTCTGGATAAGCTTCAGATATCCAAAGGTGCGCTTTACCACTACTTTGACTCCAAGCCAGCGCTACTGGAAGCGCTGACGCAACGGATGGTAATCGAATACGAACAGGCGCTTTTGCCCATCATTCATGATCCTGATCTGTCCGCGCTAGAAAAGCTTCAGCGCGTTTTTCTCACGGTTATCCGCTCAAAAGCCACCCAACGCACGTTTGTTGCCGCGCTACTACGTGTTTGGTATACCGACGACAATGCCATTGTCCGCCAGAAGGTCGATGAGGCACTCATGAGCCGACTTGTGCCGCTATTGGCGCTGACTATTCGACAGGGAACCCAAGAAGGTGTCTTTACACCCGCTTATCCCGACCATATTAGTGACGTCATTTGGTCGCTCCTGCGCGGTCTTCAGGAAACCCCTGCTCGTTTGTTGCTCGCCTATGCACCCGAGCAGGACGAACAGCAGTACATTGAAACCGTCATCTCTGTCCATACCGCCTACATGGACACGCTTGAACGTATTCTCGGTATTCCCACCGGTTCCCTGTATCGTGCCGACGCCGAAACAGTAAAAGGATGGGTGACAGCACTGCGAAGCAACGTGCAAAGCAGTTCGGAGCCGTTACCCCCCAACCAGTAAGACGCCCTTAACTCCAACCGCACGTGTAAATCTAGGAGAAGCTGGCATGAACGTTATTCACATTCAAAATCTCACCAAGTCTTTTGGCACCAGTCTGGCGCTCAAGGGGATCAATCTCACCGTGAAGGAAGGAGAAGTACACGGGTTTATTGGACCCAACGGGGCTGGAAAATCGACAACCATTCGCATCCTACTCGGGATTCTGCGAAAAACATCAGGCGTTGTTTCACTACTTGGTGGTGACCCGTGGCAGGACGCTGTAGCACTGCACCGCCGAATTGCTTATGTTCCGGGTGATGTGACGCTGTGGCCCGATTTATCCGGCGGTGAAATCATCGACCTGCTGGGGCGGCTGCACGGGGGGCTTGATGGTCTCCGAAAAAAACAACTACTGGAACGCTTCCAGCTTGACCCAACGAAACATAGCAGCACCTATTCCAAGGGAAATCGACAGAAGGTCGCGTTGGTAGCCGCGCTTTCCTGCGAGGCGGAGTTGTACCTGCTCGATGAGCCGACCTCCGGGCTTGATCCATTAATGGAAGCGGTTTTCCAAGAGTGTGTGGCGGAAGTCAAAAAAGATGGTAAGACGGTTCTCCTGTCAAGCCATATCCTGTCAGAGGTAGAGACACTTTGTGACCGGGTGAGCATCATCCGTCAGGGACAGATTGTCGAATCAGGAACGCTGTCCGAACTTCGGCATCTCACCCGGTCCACTGTGACTGTGGAAACAGGCAGTGCCGCCAAGGGACTAACGAAATTGATTGGTGTTCACGACCTGTCACACGATGGATTGAAATATCGATTTTCTGTGGACTCTGATGCAATCACCGAGGTCATGGAGATATTGCTACCGCTTGGAGTAAAAACGTTAACGGTTGAGCCACCTAGCCTAGAAGAATTGTTCATGCATCATTACGGCAACGACATGCGCGAAAAGGAAGGTGTCGAACGATGAAATCCAGCGATTTTACAGGCACGGGGACCCTTTTCAGATTATTTCTGCGCCGGGATCGGTTCTTGTTACCAATCTGGGTATGCCTTCCTATGGTTTTGGTTTTGTTCACGGGAGGAACTTTCACCGCCCTCGCCAACGAGGGAATGCAGAGCGCTCTCACCGATTTTGATAATGATCCGTTGGTTTCAGCACTGCTTGGTCCGGTGATGTCCTTTGATCTTCCCGGCGCGATCACGTGGCGGGGTGTTTCGCAAATCGCGTTAACCCTAGGACTCGGCAGCCTGCTGACCATGATCCGGCACACCCGAACCGATGAAGAAACAGGGCGCAGTGAGCTTATCCGTGCTTACGTCATTGGCTCCTATGCGAACCTGACCGCTGCGCTGATTCTGACCGGGGTTGGGAGCTTGGTCGCAGGCGTGTTGATCGCATTGACGATCATCGGACTTGGTGGGGCTGTCGGCGGTTCCTTGCTCTTTGGAGCAACCATGGTCACGGTTGGCTGCTTTTTTGCCGGTATGGGCGCTCTAGGCGCTCAATTCCGAGAAAGCAGCAGCAGCGCGCGTAATATTGCCGTTGCCGCTTTAGGTGTGGCACTGCTGCTGATGTTTCTGAATAACTTCAGCGGCGGCTATACGCTGTTAAGTTGGGTCACGCCCTTTGCATGGCAGCGTATCACGCAGCCCTTTGCCGGTGATCATGGCTGGAACTTGCTGTATTGTGCTGTGTTTGCAGTTGTACCGACGGTCATAGCTTATGTTCTTTCTACGCGTAGAGATTTGGGCGGAGGCGTACTGATGGCGCATGCCGGACCGCAAGAAGCAGCTCCGCATTTTTCCAGTTCTTTGGCGTTAGCCTGGAGGCTGCACAAAGGCAGCTTTATCGGCTGGCTGGCAGCGACCATTTTGTATATCGCCGCGTTTGCCGCCATCTCCCCCAGTTTAACCAGCGCTGGCATGAGTGATTGGTTATCGAGCTTGGGCGGGACGAACTGGGCGGATGAGTTAGGTTTAGGTTACGTCTTTATCGGGGTGAGCATCTACTTGATGGCGCTGGCGGTAGCCATTTATGCCATAAGTGCGGTACTGCGTCTGAAAAAAGAAGAGAACGAAGGGAGAGCCGAACTACTATTGGATAAGCCGGTCAGCCGCATCCAATGGATGATCAGTCACGTTATCATCGTCGCGTTTTGTTCCGCAGCGCTGCTGCTGGCGATGGGTGCGGTCGGTGGATTGGGCTATGGGCTTGTCGTCGGCAACGTGGGCGGTGAATTCTGGATCATCCTTAAGATGAGCATCTCGAAAATCCCGGCAGTGTGGAGCTTATTGGGAATCACCGCCTTGCTGTATGGCTTATTGCCCCGCCTAACGGCTCTGGGATGGATCGTGTGGATCGCGGTTGTGTTTCTAGAGGTTGCCTGGGAAGGACAGCTCATTGATTGGTCGATCATGCAATTTTCGCCGTTTTCCTATGTGCACTACACCATTCACGTTACCGCGATACAGATGCTCCCGTTAATTGGGCTGCTTGGGCTTTCAGCCATCCTGATTGGGTTGGGATTGTTTGGGTTTCGAAACCGAGATGTCGTGACAAAAGCTTAAAGATGTGGTTATGAAGTCAGTTATATGACAACTCCAGTTCCTATAGGCTTAGAGTCCTCGACACTGTAAGGCGGATACTTCAGCCGCGCCCGCACTTTACGAACCGCAACACAGAATTCACCCGGGCAAGGCTAAGCTGAAAAGTCGCCTGTTTCAAGGAGGCGTGTATCGAGTTTCTGCCACCACGATCGCGTTTGGACTGGTGCATCTACTTCGCCGCGCCAATGCCACCAATCTGCGCGTGCTGCTTGCTCATTGACGCGGATTCACAGGGACATGCGTCGTTAGTTACCACCGGGTGGCAGCATGATCGTGACCTCCGCTGATTGCACACGCACCAATCTTTCACGGTCGTTCTGTGCAGGCTGCATCCTAACCGGGGTCACGATTGGCGCGTCAGCACAAAAGAGCCGCCGATAAGCGCT
>CALBRY010000085.1 GCA_937927665.1 uncultured Chloroflexota bacterium | reverse complement strand
CGAACGGGCGCGCATATCCTCGAAAATGCCCCCCTGCTGAATCCCGAAAACCGCTTGTACGCTGTCATCGGGATGTGCTTCGCGGCAGCGTGCCGCCCAGAGGCTCGTGCGTTCGACGGCTTGATCGACAACGGCGCGGTCGGTCGGCGTGGGGCATTGATCAAAACACATGATAATGTCCGCGCCGAGATTTTCCTGTATCGCAATCGACTTTTCCGGCGTCAAACGATGCTTGCTTCCATCAATATGACTCTGAAAGGTGACGCCATCATCGTCGATTCGGTTGATTTGCGCCAAACTGAACACCTGAAACCCGCCCGAATCGGTTAGAATCGGACCATCCCAGCGCATGAAACGATGCAGCCCGCCCATATCGCGCACAAGTTCATCGCCGGGGCGTAAATACAAATGATAGGTATTGGACAAAACCAATGATGCCCCTATTTCGACCAGATCACGCGGAGGAACGGCTTTCACGGTCGCCTGTGTACCGACCGGGGCGAAAACTGGCGTTAGAATATCGCCATGCGGTGTTTTAAAAATACCCGCACGGGCGCGTGCTTGCGTTTTGACCACGTGAAAATAGAATGACATGCAGTGAGACTCTCATTATTATCGGTTGTGTTGAGCGGCTGACCGCCCTTTTTGTGCATCATTATACTCACGGATTCATATGATCAACCTCTACGATATTCTGGAAGCAGCAAACGGACAGCTCTTTGGAGAACCGGGATCACACATTTTTACCGATTTTGCGTTTGATCCAAAGCAAGCAGGTGAGGGGCGGCTGTACGTGGCGATGCGCGCCGATCGGGTTGGCTCGATGAGCACGGGCGGGGATCACCTGACAGCGATGCAAGAAGCAGTCGAACGCGGCGCGGCAGGGATTTTGTGCAGCCGACCGCCGGAATTCGACGCAACGGGTTGTTCGATCATCCTCGTCAAAGACGCTCAGGCGGCGCTGATGAAATGGGCGCAGCGGATGTTGAACAAGTACGGCACAACCGTGATCGGCGTCGCGGGTTCCAGCGGAAAATCGGTCACAACCGATGTGATCCGCAGTGTTCTCGCGCTCAAATATCCGGTTCTACGCATGACCGGAACCTACAGCGGCACACAAAATCTGGCGATGATGGTGGCGCGGCTGACACCGGAACACCCATTCGCCATTTTGGAGATGAGCGCCACCCAACCCGGCGAAATGGCGGAATTGGTCGCGGCGACTGCCCCATCGGTCGGGATCGTGACGCATACCGGTTACGCCTACGCCGAACGCTTTGAAACGCTTGAACGGCTGGCGCAAGAAAACGCGATTCTGGTTGAAAGCCTGCCCGCGCGCGGATTGGCGATCCTCAATTACGATGATGACCGTGTGCGCGAAATGGCAACGCAAACCCGCGCCCGCGCTCAGACGATCGGGTTGGAAAATTACGGCGCGGATATGGTCGCGTATAACATCGTGCTCGATACCAACCGCACCGGGTTCGATCTGCGCGTCGGTGATCAGCGCTATGTTGGACGTTGGACGCCGCTGTTGGGCAAACATCAGCTTTACAGCGTGCTGTGCGGCTTGATGGTCGGCATGCATTTTGAAGTCCCCATAAACGACGCACTGCGCGCCATCACCGAACTTCAGGCGCTCCCCGGACGGATGAATCCGCTGCCGGGGATTAACGGCTCATTGTTGATCGATGCGACTTACGACGCTGATCCTCAGTCTACGCTTTCGGCGCTCGATTGGCTGCGTGCTGTCACCGATCAAGAACACCGCGCCGTATTCGTTTTGGGCGATATGGATAACCTCGGCGCGTGGAGCCAGCGCGGACACCGGATTGTTGGTCAGCGTGCGGCAGAATTTGTCGATCTGTTTGTAGCGGAGGGCAAAGAAGCCGCAATCGCCGGACGCGCTGCGCTCGATCAAGGGATGGATCGCAAGCAGGTATGGATCACGCATGGTCTGCTGGATACCGTCGCCAACTTGAAAGAAGATCACCCGCTTGGCAAAGATGATGTCGTCTTGGTCAAAGGTGGACCGTCGGCGCGGATGGAACTCGCGGTGAAAGCACTGCTGCAAAATCCGGCGGATACGGTCAAACTGCCCCGCGCCGATCAACTGGGCGACGGCGATCAGATCATGCGCCCAACGCGCCCCACATGGATCGAGATCGATCTCGATGCGTTGGCGAGTAATGTACGCGGAGTCAAACGGCTAATCGGCGATGAAGTCACGCTGTTTGCAGTCGTCAAGGCGGATGCGTATGGACACGGCGCGACAGCGTCGGCGCGTACCGCGCTCAACAATGGCGCGGATTATCTCGCGGTCGCATCGGTCAACGAAGCGCTTGAACTGCGCGATGCGGGTATCGAAGCGCCCATTCTGGTGATGAGCTACACGCCGATTCAAGCGGTGCGCGCCGCTGTCCGCCAGAATTTGACGATCACACTCTACGATCTTGAACTCGCCAATGCTTTTGACCGCACAGCACGCGAGGTTGGCGGCAAACTCAAGACACATATCAAAATCGATACCGGCATGGGGCGGCTCGGTGTATTGGGTGCGGAAGCAGTCTCGTTTTTCCGCAGCTTGATCAACCTGACCAACCTTGAGATCGAAGGCATTTACACGCACTTTTCGACGGCGGACAGTGACGCGGATTACGTCGCCGAGCAGGTCAAGCGCTTTAAGGGCGTGCTGATGCCGCTGCGCGCCGCCGGATTCACGTTCAAATATGTTCACGCGGCGAACAGCGCCGCTACCCTACTCAACCGCGCGAACCACTTCAACGCGGTGCGCGTCGGGTTG
>CALBRY010000084.1 GCA_937927665.1 uncultured Chloroflexota bacterium | reverse complement strand
GCTTAAGCTCCACTGACTGCTGATGAAAAACCAGACAATCAGGATGCCAAAGCTGCCGAAAAAGAGATACTGCGCCAGCCGCTTCATCCGCTGCACTAGCGCATCATTGGTTTCAACTCGCATTTAAGCCCCGGGGGTGAAGTAGGCGATCTGACCACCATAAAAGATTTCTGCACAAATCATATCGCCGAACCGCTGAGTAGGCAGAACGTGCCATGCACGCGGAATACCATAAGCATTCCCAAGTACAGCAGTCTCCAAGTGTTCGGCGGCAGGACGGACGCAGTGCGTGACACTTATATCAAGCCGCGTTGACACGGCATAGCCATCATTGAAATAGATTGCTATGTCGAATGTCTCGCCGCGCCGCACATATCCCGGAGGATTGAGCGGAACGAATGCCGTATTGGTAATGAGCTGACAATGTAAATTGACAGCGTCCCGATAGCTAACAGTTTCATCCTGTGTATCCCACAGCAGATTCATGCATATTGGATAGGGCTGCATTACCAGTAGATTCGCATCCGCCGCACCTACGGTTTGACTTGCATATCCACCGGAGCTAGCGCCTGTAATTTCAGCACTTATGCGCGCCTTGCCACCCATATTGATATTGGCAGGAGCTGAACCATCGGCAGGACCAAGTACCGCCGCTGAACTCAGGTTGTTCAGATCGAAGACGCCGCTGGGAGTCCATGCCCAGTAGGTCAAGACTGATGAACCAGAGGTGTCAGCATAGAACTCGAACCCAACTGGTAAATAGAAGCCAATCCAGACAGCAGGCTGCGTTACTGTGACAGGCGTAGGAAGCACATAGCGATAGCTTCCCGCGGTGTTGATCGTCACTTGTGCAGAATAGACCAACTGGGCATCAGATGGCGAACCGCTGGTCGCATCCTGATAAATGACCAGTGTAGAAGGCACGCTCGGAACTGGCGCAGCTACATTGATCGTGACGGCATCAATTACAGCAGGGACAGCAACATTCGGAACACGAAGATCAAAACCGTTCATAACAAGCGACGCCTCGCCCGTGATGTACCATACCGTGTTCCCGGAACCGGAGTTCACCGAGAGGATGGTTTCACCTGCGGCGGCTGGCGCGGTATTCATCCCGAAGATCAGCAGCAGTGCTAACCCTAGGGTCACAATCAAGCGAAATGGGTATCTCATATGCTTCCCCTCATTTACGGAGAGTCCTTTACTATCGCCGCGCTATTTTAGGAGCATCCATCAGGATGTGCAAGCAAGGAAGGCGGCGCTATAATCGCATCTCTTGCCCATTCACATTGTGGAACGCGATATATGCAAGAGTTTGTCATTCTCGGATTGGTTATGATCCTAGGACTAGGTGCTTACTGGTCTCTGGTGATATTTCCTCGTCAACGTGAGTTCCAAAAGCAGCAGAAATATGTCCAATCGCTTCACGCCGGTGATGAAATGATCACATATGGCGGTATCATCGGGCGTATCCTCGATATTGATGAGGATCATGGGGTTGCGCGTGTCGAAATTGCAGAAGGCGTGATCATTCGCGTCCTGACTGCCGCATTGATGCGCCCATATGATCCCGAAGAACTGGCAGAGAATATCCGCAAGGCGCGCGGGGAACGTCCCGCTGAAACGGAATCGTGATGCGCAAACACTACTACTGGCTTATCGCTGTAATCCTGATCAGTGCATTTGCTGCATGGGTCAGTCTGCCGGATAACCAAGGATTTCATCTTGATACGGATTCCGATGGAACAACCGACATCAATCTAAATGTGACACAAAGCCTCGGTCTTGATCTTGTCGGCGGCTTGCGTGTGCTACTTCAAGCGGAACTGCCCGCTGGATCATTTTCGGTTCAAGATTTGCAGCAGACGGCAAACAATGTCAGCCGCCGCGTGAATGCGCTTGGCGTGACGGAACCCACCGTACAGATCCAAGGAGCTGATCGTATTCTCGTGGAGCTGCCGGGGGTGAACGATCCGGAAGTCGCCGTAAACACCATCCAACAGACGGCGCTGCTTGAATTCATTGATATGAGCGGGTTAGGCGGCGATGCGTCACGCCTTGAAGGGCAGCTTCTCCTCACAGATGAGCAACTACGTATTTATGAAGCGCGTGTCGCTGGTGGCGGCGAAGCAGTTGAAACACCGCCGGGTGCAGTGAATCCGCTGACAGGACAGCCATTTCATACTGTTATGACAGGTGCTGGTCTGCAAGCCGCCGCCGCCCAATTTCAGGTTGAATGGTTTATCGAGTTTGAATTGACCCCAGAAGGTGCCGCGGTTTTTGGTCCATTCACAGGTGAACACCTCAATCAACCGCTCGGAATTGTGCTGGATGGTGTGCTTCT
The DNA here is from genome assembly GCA_937927665.1 of uncultured Chloroflexota bacterium. Classification (GTDB taxonomy): domain Bacteria; phylum Chloroflexota; class Anaerolineae; order Aggregatilineales; family Phototrophicaceae; genus Flexifilum. The sequence continues at coordinate 10,420 of CALBRY010000084.1, read as the reverse complement.
GTCAGCCCCTTCGATCGGTGCGCGGCTTGATACAGGCGGCGTGATCGAGGGGTCATTCACTGAGGACGAAGCCAAGCAGCTTGCGCTTCAACTGCGATCCGGCGCGCTGCCGATCCCTTTGCGGGTTGAGAGCGCAGAGCGTGTCGGTGCGACACTCGGGCAGGAATCAGTCACACTCAGCATTCGCGCCGGAGTCATTGGCGTAGTCATCATCTTTCTGTTCTTGATCGTCTACTATCGTGTTCCCGGAATCGCGGCTGCACTGGCACTGCTGGTTTTTATCCTACTGAATCTTGCACTGTTCAAGTTGATCCCGATAACGCTGACGCTAGCGGGGATCACAGGCTTCTTGATTTCGATAGGAACGGCAGTAGACGGCAATATCTTGATTTTCGAGCGCATCAAAGAAGAACTGCGCGCCAAACAGCCACTTGATGACGCACTTGAGCTCGGATTTGAGCGCGCATGGCAGACCATCCGCGATTCAAATACATCGACGATCATTATCTGCGGCATTCTGTTCCTGTTCGGGCTGACACCCGGCGCAAGTGTGGTGAGTGGTTTTGCGGTGACGCTTGCACTCGGCTTGATCGTCAACCTGTTCACTGCCGTGATTGTCACGCGCACATTCCTGTATGTTCTCGTCGCGTTTCTGCGCCAACCGCTCACCGAGCGGGCATGGCTGCTTGGTGTGTAGGATGGTCTGTGAATGTTCAGCTTAATCCAGAAACGCAACCGCTTTTTCGCAATTTCGGCGGCGGTCATCATTCCCGGTCTGCTTATCATGCTCTATTCGCTGATTTCAACGGGCAGCCTGTTTCAACTGAGCAATGATTTTGTCGGCGGCAGCATCTACGAACTTCAGTTTTTGAGCGAAGGTGCTACCGAAAGCGGCATCCGTGAAGTCTTCACACAGTTTAATGACCCGAATGTGACGATTCAGCAGTTGGGCGAGCCATCGGAATACAGATGGTCTGTTCGTGGTGAGTTTCAATCGGAGGCATCAGTTACCGCTGACATCATCGACGCACTGGACGGGATAGCGCCGATTGATCGTGATAACCTGCGGGTCGATCAGGTGTCGCAGACCGTTGGCGCGGAGGCGACACGCGCCGCATTCCTTGCAGTTCTAGTTGCAACAGGTGTTGTGACTGGATTCATCGTGATCGCATTCCGGCAGGTGCCAAACGCATTCCGTTACGGTGCGTGTGCCATCGCGGCGATGATTCACGATGTGCTGGTGGTATCCGGCATCATGTCGCTGGCAGGATTGGTTCTCGGTTGGGAAGTCGACGCACTGTTTCTGACGGCGCTCCTGACGGTCGTCGGTTTCTCGATTCAGGATACGATTGTGCTGTTTGACCGCATCCGCGAGAACATCCCGAAGCATCTCGGCGAACCGTATGAGACGATCGTCAACCGCAGCATTTTGGAGACGATTCATCGTTCGCTGGCGACACAATTGAACGCATTCTTTGTCATGATTGCGATTTTGCTGTTCGGCGGCGAATCGATTCGGCAGTTTATCGCCATTCTGTTTATTGGTCTGCTCACCGGAACCTATTCGTCGATCTTCATCGCTGTGCCGCTGCTGGTCGCGTGGGAAAAGGGTGAGCTTCCGCTTGTCAATCGTCTCAGTCGTCCCGCTAGCGAAAGCGTTTCATGAGTGCGCGCTTTAACGCTAACTGACACACTGCGCTGGCAAGCCGACTATCCTGAACCTCGTCGCGCTAACGATGAGGCGCTGATCCGGGTGCGGTTGGCGGGCATCTGTAATACTGATCTGGAACTGGTGAAAGGCTATATGGGTTTCACCGGTGTATTAGGGCATGAATTTGTCGGTGAAGTGTTGGAGGGCGATCCGGCGCTCATTGGCAAGCGTGTCGTTGGAGAGATCAACGTCGCGTGCGGAAACTGCGATCTGTGTCATCGCGGCATTCCGAGTCAGTGCCGCAACCGCAGCACGGTAGGGATTGATCGGTACGATGGCGTGTTTGCGGATCGATTGGTGTTGGTGAACCGGAATCTTCATCCACTTCCGGATCATGTTAGCAATCGGCAGGCGGTGTTTGTCGAACCATTGGCGGCAGCATTTCAGGTAGCCGCCTCTGTCCATCTCTCCCCCCATGATCGGGTGGTGGTGGTAGGGGCAGGCAAATTGGGATTGCTGTGCGCTCAGGTGGTCAAGCTGACGGGAGCGGATGTCAGCGTTGTTGTGCGGCGTGAACGCCCGGCGGCGCTGCTTGCAGCATGGGGAATTCGCGCAGTTCAATACGAGGAACTGCCCGCAAAACGCGCTCAGGTGGTGATCGACTGTACGGGAAACCAAGAAGGCTTGATCGCGTCGCTTAATCTGGTTGAACCGCGCGGCGCGATCGTTTTGAAGAGTACATATGCTTCTCGTCCAACAATCGATCTCTCCCGGATTGCCATTGATGAGATTCGGGTGATTGGGAGCCGCTGCGGATCGTTCCCGTCAGCAATTCGAGCGCTGGGCGCGGGCTTGATCGATATTGAATCAATGATTGACGCGGTGTACCCGCTCGATCAGGCACTCGAAGCGATGGAACGGGCAGCGCAACCGGGAGCGCTCAAAGTGTTGTTGGAAGCGTGAGATAGAAGGTCGAACCGACATCAAGCTGACTCTCTAGCCAGATATCGCCCTCATGTGCTTCGACAATATGCTTGGCGATCGCAAGTCCTAGACCTGTGCCCGCGACTGTATTAGCGGTCGCAGCGACACGGTAGAACTTTTGAAACATCTGCTTCTGGTTCTCTTTGCTGATCCCGTATCCGGTGTCAGCGATCGCGATTTCGACATAGGGCACGTCATAACGGGTGGTGGGGTATGCACGGACAGTCACCCTGCCACCTTCGCGATTGTACTTGATGGCATTCGTGAGCAGGTTCAGCAGTACTTGTTTGATTTTGCCACGATCTCCCGCGACTTCAATCGGTTCATAAAAACGCTGAATCGTGATTGTACGCGAGGCAGCCTGTGTTTCAACCACATCTACCGACTCGTCGAGGAGCTTGGCGAGCTCGAACGGCTGAATGTCCAACCGTGTGCGTCCAGACTCAAGCCGTGCAAGGTCTAGAAAGTCACTCGTCAAGCGAATCAAGCGATCGGTTTCGCCTTGCATTGTCACGACTATGTCGGTGCGCTTGTCTTCGGGAAGGTCTTCGCGGCGCAGCAGTACGGCGCTTGTCTTGAGTGCGGCGAGCGGCGTACGGAGTTCGTGTACCATCTCCGCCATAAAATCGCTCTGCTGAAACATGCGGGCATTTTCGATAGCGATGGCAGCCTGACCCGCAAGAATACCTAACAGCCGAACATCCTCATCAGTAAAGCGTTCCCGATTGCGCTTGTTGATCGCTTCCAAGGCGCCGATTACCTTGTTATGCGTTTTCATCGGGACGGCGAGAATATTGCGGGTGGTGAACTCAAGCTCATCATCGACTTCATCGAAAAAACTGGGGTCTTGCTTCACATCTTCGATCACGCGCCCTTCGCCATGCATAACCACCCATCCGGCGATGCTGCCTTCCATCGGCACGATGATATTCTGCATCTGTGCCATGGTATTTGGATCGGACGCCTGTTCAAAGCGCAGTTCACCGGATGCGGGATCGATGAGCAGAATCGAAACCGCTTCCGTGTTAGTGAGTTCCATGCCAGCGGCAATGATGCGCTTGAGCAGCGTCACATGATCGAGCATAGAGTTCAACTGCTGACTGATCTCGATAATCCGCTCGTAGCGGTTGAGCCGCTGCTGATAATGTGCCAGCATCGCGCTGGCGTCCGAATCGTGGGCTGAGCCAAGAGAGGTGGTCATGCGGATTTCTCAATCCTATCAGCAATTGCCGGAAGCACGACAGCAGCGTCATCATGAATGGCAACGCGTGCATTCCGGTCAAGATGCGTTTGTTGTAAATTGACGATGATCAGCGCTGCACCGTTTCGCAGCGCGACACGCGGTAAATCATTTGCTGGGGCAACTTCTAGAGACGAACCGACGACGATCATGACATCGGCGCGTTCAGCTGCACGATACGCATTATCCAAGGCACTGCGCGGTAGTTCATCACCAAACAGAACTACACTCGGTTTCATCACGCCGCCACATTGTTCACAGCGCGGCACGAGTCGATCTGTCATAAACCGATCCATCAGCGGAGCGGTTGGAACGACACGACCACACTTTTGACAAACCGCATCCCGCAAATGCCCGTGAAGCTCATAGACAGTTCGGCTGCCAGCGGCGGTGTGTAATCCGTCGATGTTCTGAGTGATGATCCCATTCAGAAAGCCCTGGCGCTCCCATGATGCCAGCGTGTGATGCGCCGGATTCGGCACAGCACTTCGGGCAAGACTCGCCAGTGGGTGTATCCAGTTATAAAACGCTTGAGGGTTACGAGTAAAACCGGGGGCGCTGGCAACTTCCATCGGGTCAACATTATTCCAGATGCCCGATTCTGGACTGCGGAAATCTGGAATACCTGAAGGCGTGCTGACGCCTGCCCCAGTGAAGGCGATCCCGGCACGCGCCTTTCGGATTATTTCGGCAGCCTGAGCGATTAATTCGCGATCCATGCGCCCGCCGGGGGTCTCCTCTTAGGACATCGTTTCGCGCGATGCCATCAAACGTCCGATGTTATTCAGATCTTCCGCCAGTTTGATGATCTGGCTGGAAACGATCGCCGTCGGTTGAAGCATTACCACGGGGACATTGGCGATCAGCGATTGGGTGGTTAGTTCTGAAGCAAGCGAGACATTCGCCCGCACCTCACGCCCAAGAATTCGCTCGACTTCATTCCAAGACAGCGGTGAACCCGACGCCGCACGGTTCACGATCACGATATTCGTTGCGCGGTGCTGCGGGCGTTCGGCATCGATCTCCTGAAGCTGATCGCGTGCCATCGCCAGCGTAATCGTGATCGGATCAAGCACCATGATTAGCTGATCCATCTCGCGCTGGAGACGCATAAACAGCGGGTTCGTGTAAGTTCCCAGATCAAAAACCACTGGCGCACCCATGCCGCGTAGTGTTTTGACAACAGATGCTGCCGTTTCGGGATGCGGCTCAAGTTGAGCTTCTTTTGCGTGCGCTGATGAAAGGATTGCGCGCAATCCTGATGAATGCGTGACGATTTCGCCCTCAATCGTACGAGGGCGGATTTCTTCAGGCGGCAGCGCAAGCACGTTTGCCATACCCTGAGCATCGCCCAAACCGAGCGCCAATCCTAGACTGCCCATACCGAGCCGGAAATCTGCAACAAGCGGATCTTGCCCGGCGAGCAGGCGTGACGCTGCGATATTCATGGCGATCGTCGTCGTACCGACGCCGCCTTTCGCACCGAAAATGCCGATAGTCATACCACGTCCGGCTTTGGTCTGCCGCTGCGCCGCGCTGCGGAGCAGAATGGCACGAACGCGCGAGGCGAGTTCCGCCGGGTGAGTGGGTTTTGTTAGGTAGTCATCTGCTCCCGCTTCAAAACCGGCAACTTTGTCGTCGATTAAGGTTTTGGCGGTGAACATGATAATTGGAATGAGTTTGGTTTGGTCATTCCGGCGCAAGCGTCGACATACCTCATAACCGTTCATATCAGGCATCATCACATCAAGGATGATCAAATCTGGTTGTTGTTCCGCAGCCTTCGCAAGCGCCTGAGTACCTGTGCTGGCTGCGACAACATCATAACCGTTCCGCTGAAGCATCAAGCCAATGAGCTTCAGACTGTCAAGGTCGTCATCGACTACAAGGATTTTTTCAGCCATCGCTGCGCTAGCCCCATGTGAAGAATTAGGACGCGAAAATGACGGAATTCACCCACCATTACGCATAAATTTACAGAGAAGTCTAACACGGGTATCTATACGACGCAAGCGGAGCGCATTGCGCGAAAGAAGCGCACAGCGCTATGATATAGGGACGAAGCAGGTTCGATAATCGCAGCGAGGTGGATTGGTGACGCAGCACCAGCCCGACGGATTAGAACAGATACTAAATGCCGTAATGGACAGCATCAGCGATCCAATGCTGATCCTTACCTCAACATTCGAGATCATCCGCGCCAACACCGCCGCGCAGATTCTATTTTCTATGGAGTCGCTGCCGGTGTCATTGGATGCGGCACTCCCAGAACCACTGGTGAAGCTGGCACGTACCGGAGAGGTGCTGCCGGAATGGTCGCCGGATGGTGAGCATGTTTATATTGCCCGTATCCAGCAGATCAATCCGGGACGCCCGATGCCGGATCATTTGATCTTTGTGCTGCGGGATGTCACCCAGTTCAGAAAGCTCAGCCGCAATCAGCACGAGTTTATGCGGATCGCGGCTCACGATCTGCGTTCGCCGCTGACATCAATTCAAGGCTTTGCAAATATGCTTCAGCTCGGGTTGGTCGGTGAACTGAATGAAAAACAGCTTCAGTTTGTCGAAAAAATCCTGTCTGGCATTACTCAGATGACAGCACTGGTCGAGAATATTCAAGATGCTGGACGGTTTGACCCAGAAACCGGCTTCTATGAGATGCTGCGTTCGCCGACCGATCTGATGGATTTGGTAACGGAGATCGTCAAAAAGCATCTGATACCGGCGGAGAAAAGCGAACTCACGGTTACAACCGAAATCGCTGACGATATTCCGATCATGAATGCAGACACCAATATGCTTGAGCGCGCAATCGCCAATCTAGTCGATAACGCGATCAAATATACGCCGAACGGCGGTCGAATCACGGTCAAAGTATTCACACAAGATCGTAATGTCATCGTCGGCGTTCAGGATAATGGGTTAGGGATCAGCGCGGAGAACCAGAAGCGCTTATTCCAGCGCCACCAGCGGATCCCACGACAAGAACATAAGCGGGTCAAAGGGAGCGGATTAGGGTTGTTCATCGTTCGCAGTGTTGCGCAGCGGCACGGCGGTGAAGCATGGGTTGAGAGCGTGGAAGGGGAAGGAAGCACCTTCTTAATGCGCCTCCCGATCGATGGGACTAACTTCTCCAGCACCGGGTAGGGTATAATGCCGGTGTAGACCGTTTGTTCTTAGTACGAGCGTCTCACAATGCCTATTCATAAACTGTCGGAAGACGTTGTCGCCCAAATCGCAGCGGGCGAAGTCGTCGAACGACCCGCCTCTGTTGTTAAAGAACTGCTTGAGAATGCGATCGATGGCGGGGCAGGAACGATTCATATCGGGGTCTGGGGAGATGGTCGCCGCAAAATCCAGATCATGGATGATGGGTGCGGTATTCCGTCAGAGGATATTGAACTCGCATTCATGCGCCACGCAACAAGCAAGCTCGAAAGTGCAGATGATCTGTATCGCATTCTCACGCTCGGGTTTCGCGGGGAAGCGCTGGCAAGCATCGCATCGGTGAGCCATGTGCAGATGTCAACGCGATGCGCTGATGAATCCGTTGGCACGACGATTCGCCTTGAAGGTGGGGCAGTCGTGAGCAGAAAATCCGTCGGACTTCCGGCGGGAACAACGATTACGGTCGAGCAGCTTTTTTTCAACACCCCGGCGCGGTTGAAATTTCTCAAATCAGAAATGACCGAAAAGCGGCAGATCGCCAACTTGATATCACGCTATGCGATGGCGTATCCACAGGTGCGCTTCATCCTTGAGCAGGATCAGCGAGAAGTCCTACGCGCTGGCGGATCGGGTGATCTGGCGGATGTGCTGGTTAATGTAATCGGCTTAGACCTTTTCAAGAATATGCTCGAAGTCGATACGCGCGATGATGAGTATCATGGTATTCGCGTGTACGGCTACACCTCAACACCAAACCTGCATCGCGCGGATCGTTCTAAGATCACGTTGTTCGTCAACGGGCGTTGGATTCAAGATACGGGACTGACTCATGCGGTCGTTCAAGCGTATCACACGCTGCTGATGACCGGACGCTATCCGATCGCCATTCTCCGTATCGATATCCCGCCGGAATTAGTCGATGTGAATGTTCACCCGACCAAAGCCGAAGTGCGCTTTCAAAGTCATGAGCAGGTATTCAGTGCTGTGCAGCGCGCAGTGCGCCGCTCTTTGATCGAACACGCACATGTACCCAGTTTCCGCACCGGACGCGGATCATTTTCTGATGCGGGGCGTGATTGGCGCGAAAATGCTCGCCAGATGGATATGGATCTCGATCTGCGTGATCCGGGACAGCACGCAGTACGCCAATCTGAAGGCAGTATCAGTGATGGCACAGAAATACCAGAAGGGTTAGGCACACCCGCTCGTCCGCGAACCCTGCCGATGCTGCGCTTGGTAGGGCAGATCGCGGCTAGCTACATCGTCGCGGAAGGTCCAGCCGGGCTGTATTTAATCGATCAGCATGCGGCGCATGAGCGCGTTTTATATGAGCAGTTCATGGCGGATTATGCCCAACAGCAAACAATTGCACAGTATGCTCTTGAAGCACAGACTGTCCATCTTTCAGCACCAGAGGCGCGAATGCTCGAAGCATCGTTAGAAGCGCTGGAGCGTCTAGGCTTTGGGGTTGAGTCCTTTGGACCGAATTTGTTCATCGTGCGCAGTGTACCGGGGATGCTGGCAGACAGCGATCCGGTTGAAGTGATCACAAGTATTCTCGAAGACCTCGAAGCGGGGAATACACCGGGGCATCAGGCGATCGAAGACAAGATCATTTTAAGGGTGTGCAAAACAGCGGCAGTCAAAGCAGGACAGATACTCAGCGTTGAACAAATGCAGGGATTAATCCGACAGCTTGAACGCTGTGATTCGCCGCTGACGTGTCCGCATGGTCGTCCCACACTGATCCACATCAGCAGCGATCAACTCGCGCGTGAGTTCGGTCGGCTCGGCGTTTAGCGGCTCTGCCACGTAAACGTGCGGATACTTCCCGGTGCACCAACGATCACATAAGCGCCATCCGATGTGCGCGCGGCAACGGCTACGCGCCATTGGATGATATGCACCTGTCCATCCGAAGGGATAAGGCTTTCCGGCAGCATATACGCTGTTGTACTTGTCACCCCTGAATAAACCGTTCCAGCGGTCACATCCGAAATTTCAACAAAATAGACTTCATCGGGGCGAAGCATTCCGACACTGATCCATTGAAGTTGGAATGTACGCGGCGGTGCGACACCACCATCCGCCGGAAAGAACAAGCGCGGCGACGGGTGAGTCGGCGTTGGCGTGGGTGTTTCGCTGCCTGAGGGTGTTGGCGAGAGGGTGCGGGTGGGAGTCGGAGCGGGAACATTAACCGTATCGCCAACCACCATAAACACATTGCAGTCCGGTCCACCACTCGGATTGGCGAAATCACAGCCGATGAAGCCTAACTGAGGGTTGATCGTCGCCAAAATACTCAGATTCGTCTCGTATTCCTGAGCGAAGCGCAGAATCGAGTCGTTCTCTTGAATTTCGACCTGAATGAGTTCCGCGTTTTCTGCTAATCCAATTTCTGCAATGGATGGCTGCGCGGTTTGTGTAAGATCAAACCCTTCCGGTGTCGGCGTGGGTGGAAGCAAGGGGATATAAATCGTTGAACCGGGACTTGGGAGTTGATCAATATCGCGAATGCCCGGATTGATGAGCAAGAAGTCGGGAATCAGACTATTGATCTGTGCGACGGTGTATCGGAAAGGCGGTTGCAATAGAATATTGTAGAAACTGTCACCCGCCTGAATGATATACGCAATTGGTCCCGGCGTCGGGCTGGGCGTGAGTGTGTCGGTTGGCGTGCCGGGTGTAGGGGATAACTGTGTCGCAAGGCGCGGCGGAACGGTGCTCGTCATCGACGGGCTAGGCATTGCGGGGGGCAAGGTGAAGGTCGGTGACAGTGACGGCGAGACTTGCACCGTGGGCGTTGCCTGCTGTGGCACCGTGGAAAGTTCACAGCCCGCCGCCAGTACACTCAAGGCAGCCAGCCCGGAGATCAGAACGCCGCGAAGCATGAAAACTGATTTCATGGATTGGTCATTTCTCCAGTTGGGGTGGGGTCGCCAAGCGCCTCCCACGTGAAAGTACGTGGCTCGGTGGTAAACCGCGCACTGGCAGGATCGCCGTTACGCACAACGCTCACCGTCCATTCGTAATCATGGCGGCGCGCATCCAACCCTTGCATGTTTGATGGCACAATGTAGAACAACTGCGTCGTCAATGCGGTTTCGGTACGATTTGCCGTCAAATCCCGCAGTGTGACGAGATACTGCTCGTCAATATCAAGTGTTCCGGTAGGAACCCATCGCAGCGTAATCAGATCGGCGCGCATAAACAGGGCGCGATTGCTGGGACTCATTAAACTGGGCGCGTTAAATGTTGCCGTCGCTGTTGGCGTTGCTGTTTCACTGCCCGATGGCGTCGGCGAAAGAGTCGGCGTCGGCGTCGGCGCGGGAACACGCATCTGCTGACCCGCAACGAGAAACACGGTGCAAGTCTCG